>JAGWAQ010000009.1 GCA_021296375.1 Alphaproteobacteria bacterium | reverse complement strand
CGGGGTTGAGTAGATCGGGGCGGTTTACCGGGTTTGCATCAGGATCCGGTTTTGCAGGGCCGGGTCATTCTCAAAACAGCCCGTGAACCGCGTTGTCACCATGCTGACCCCGGGCTTGCGCACCCCGCGCGTGGTCATGCACTGGTGGGCGGCGTCAACAATCAAGGCGACCCCTTTCGGCTGCAGCACCGTCTGGATGGTGTTGGCGATTTGCGAGGTCATGGTTTCCTGGGTTTGCAGGCGTTTGGCGAAAATATCGATCACCCGCGCCAGTTTGGAAATCCCCACCACCCGGCGGTCAGGGAAATAGGCGATGCTGGCACTGCCAAGGATCGGCACGATGTGATGCTCGCAATAAGATTCGACCCGGATGTTGCGAAGCAGGACCATGTCGTCATAGCCGTCAACCTCTTCAAAGGTGCGGTTCAGCATTTCCTCGGCGTCTTCGTGGTAACCGGCGAAAAATTCATCATAAGACCGCACCACCCGCGCCGGCGTATCGACAAGCCCTTCACGGTCAGGGTTATCGCCTGTCCATTTGATCAACGTCCGCACCGCAGCTTCGGCATCCTCCCGCGATGGGCGGTCCCCTTCGGTTGAGGTAATGTCCATTTTATTCTGCTCATTGGGTGTCATGATCTTACTCCGGACCTGATGGTGAGGTCATCTTAACCTGATACCTGACGATATGGTGCATCACTCCCGAAAATCAACAGAATTAATGCCGTTAACGGGGATGGTTACACCACCTGATCCGGCGAGGAAAGCGGAATCGCCGGATGATCAGCGTAATCGCGATCCCTGGGGTCATGGCTGACCATCACCACCGGCAGTTTTCGCGCCTTGATCTCCTCGCGCACCAATTGCGCAAAATCATCACGGATGACGTCATCAAGGCCGGAAAACGGTTCATCCAGCAGCAAGGCTTCAGGTTCCGCCAGCAGGCTCCGGATCAACGCCACCCGCGCTTTCTGCCCTCCCGACAAGGTCATGGGGTCACGCTCCTCAAACCCCGCCATGCCGACGCGCTCAAGTTGGCGGGCGATAATGTCACGGCGTTGAGCGGCGGATCCCCCTCGGGTTAGCCCAAATCCCAAATTGTCCGCCACCGTCAGATGGGGAAACATCAAGGGTTCCTGAAACATCATGCCGATGCGGCGTTTTTCAACGGCAACAGAATTCAGCGGCCGGCCGTTCAGCGACACGTGCCCGTCGCCGGTCAGCCCATTGGTCGGCATGCCGCAGATCCAGCGCAACAGAGTGGATTTCCCTGCCCCGCTCGGGGCCGTCAGCAGCGCGATATCCCCGCCCTTGATGGTGAGCGACAAAGGCGCGAACAGCGGCGCGCCACCAAAGCCCAGGGCTACATTATCAAGAACCAGCATAATCAAGAACCAGCATTATTAAGAACCAGCATGGTGAGTGTCCTCTTGCGGCGCCACAATGGCCCTATCAGGCTCTATCCTATCCGCCGTCTTGGCAACGGACAAGCGGCAGTTGACGGGCCGTGGTTACTCCGCATTGCCAAAGAACAACTGCTGGCCATTGACGCGGTAGCTGTTGATCGCCGCTTGCCCCTTGGCGGAGGTCAGCCAGTGGGCAAATGCCTGCGCCGGCTCCAGCTTGACCGACGGGCAGGCGGCCGGATTAACGACGATAACGCCATATTGATTGAACAGCGCCGCGTCGCCTTCAAAAAGGATGCGGTGGTTAAAGCGATTGCCAAAGGTCAGCCAGGTGGAACGATCGGAAATCACATAACCGTCGAGCTGAACCGCGACGTTGAGCGTGCCGCCCATGCCCTGACCGGTTTCGATATACCAGGTGCCGGAATCCCCTGTCGGGTCAATATTGGTTTTTGCCCAAAACCGGTGTTCGGCTTTATGGGTGCCGCTGTCATCCCCGCGCGAAACGAATTTCGACCGGCTGGTGGCGATGCGTTTCAGCGCGTCCGCGATTGTGGCGGCGGCCTCGACTTCTGCCGGGTCATCCCCGGGGCCGATGATCACGAAGTCATTATACATGACGTCCTGCCGCGCAAGGCCACGACCGGCGGCGACAAACGCCTCTTCATCGGCCTTGGAATGGACCAGCAGGACATCACCGTCGCAATTGCGGGCATTCTTGATGGCCTGGCCTGTGCCCGCCGCCACGACCTTGACGACATGCCCGGTGTCACCGGCATAAATCGGCAGGATATGGCCATAAAGGCCGGAATTCTGGGTCGAGGTGGTGGATTGCACGATGATGGTGTCAGCCGCCTCCGCGACGGCCACCACGGGGCCTATCGCCGCCACAAGCAACAGCATGGCGAGGGCAGGTTTCAGGCGAAATGTGTTGAGCATGGCCCATTGCGGCATGACGGCATCTCCAGATCACGGCCCGATCATATGGGATGACGGCGGGTTTTCAATGTTTATTTATGCGAGGTGGAGGCCTGATTTGCTTTATGTGAAAAGATGCTTTACGGTCATCAATTGTGTTTTAGGTTTTGCAAACTTTTAAAGCAGTTCTCCCTATAGTTTATTTTTTCGTTTTACGCTGTGAACCGCACATCAATTGCGTCGGCTTAATGCTGACGTTTTGCCGAGATCAAACGAAAGAAGCAATAAAATGTCCAACAAGATAGAAGCAAAAGAACATCCATTAGCAAAGATATTCAGTTCTGACTTTGCGTTTCATATTCCACATTATCAGCGTCCGTATGCTTGGTCAGAATCCCAATGTTCTGAGTTGTTTGATGACCTATATGACGCGTTTGAAACAAATAATGCGAGAGAAACAAATAATGAGAATTACTTTCTTGGCAGTGTTGTTTTGGTGAAAAAAGAAAATGAAGCTCACTGTGATGTTATTGATGGTCAACAGCGTCTTACATCAATCACCATTTTATTGGCATGCATGTACGATGAAACCCATCTAAACCATGTCAAAGAATATATTAATGAGCCTGGAAAACCTCTTGAGAACATACGCCCTAATCCGAGGCTAACTTTAAGAGAACTAGACCGCGAGTTTTTTAAAAAACACATTCAAAATTTTGAAATCCAAGCTTTGCTGGATAAAGACCCTAAGCACCTTGGTAATGACGCTCAACGTAATATCCAAGCCAATTGCGCATATTTTAAAAAAAAATTGGAAGAAAAGTTCAAAAATGCTTCTGGGGAACGCGATTTTAAGAAACTTGAACAGTTTGCAGGTTTTTTGATTAACAGTTGTTTTATTGTTGCCATATCCACCCCTGATCAGGACTCAGCCATTCGAATATTCACTGTGATGAACAACCGCGGGATTAATCTTCAAACATCTGATCTTATCAAAGCGGAGATCATCGGAAAAATCGATAAGGATAAGCAAGCTGAGTACAGTCAATTATGGGAAGAAATGGAAGAGAAGTTTAGTCGTGAGGACTTCGATGAGTTTTTTTCACATGTTCGAATGATTTACGTCCGAAAAAAAGCCAAAGATACAGTGTTCAAAGAGATTAAAGATAATGTTCTTGATAAGAATAATCTTGAAGGTTTTGTTAAGAACGACCTCCAGAATTATGCTAACGCTCTGTCATCTATTAATAATAAAAATTTTTCATCATCTAAAAATGAGGGCGACATAAACGAGTTATTTGGCTGGTTAAATAGAATTGATAATTCTGATTGGAAACCTGTAGCCATCGAATTTTTTTCGAAAAACAGAAACAAAAAAAACAGCTCTGATGAAATTCTCCATTTCTTTAAAAAACTGGAACGATTGGCGGTATATCTTGTTCTTTGCTCAAGTCACGTCAATAAACGGATTGAACGTTATGGCAAAATTTTGAAACAGCTCAAGGAAAAGAATTCTTATAAAGACATTGAATTAAGTGATGAGGAAAAAAAGGAAATGAAAACTGCTTTGGGCGATGACATTTATAAAATGAAATCAAACAAGGCAAAGTATATTCTTTTGCGGCTGGATAGGTTCTTTTCTGAAAAATGTGCGGATTACAAAGATAGGGCCATAACGATTGAACATGTGCTTCCCCAAACTGTGAGCGAAGGTAGTGAATGGGGAAAAAACTGGCCTGATGAAGATGTCCGGAATGAATGGGTCCATAAAATTGCAAATCTTGTTTTGCTCGGAAGAAAGAAAAATTCTGAAGCTCAAAATTCTGATTTTGATAATAAGAAAAAGACTTATTACAATACATCCGGGAATGCTCCTTCATTCCCTTTAACAGCTCAGGTTATTGTCAAGGACAAATGGACAAAAGAGGTTCTTGAAGAAAGACAAAAAGAATTGCTGGATAAAATGTTTAAAGAATGGGAATTGAATTAGGCACTTTTCATCATCCCAGAAGCATTTGAGTAGAGATGAAAACCATTACGGCCTTTCCATCACGGCCCCCCATCACGACCCTTGCATCGCTGGGGGAGGTGGCTCATACAGAAGCCCTGCACCATTCGCGGGTATGATGTAATGGTAGCCTGTCAGCTTCCCAAGCTGAACGCACGGGTTCGATTCCCGTTACCCGCTCCATTTTCTCCAATAAAATTCCTCCCCCCAATAACCCCCCCCAAAAAAACTCCCCCCAAAAATTCCCCTCAAAATACGCCCATAAAAAAACCACGCCCAACAATTCAGCCGGGCGTGGTCAGGGGGGTGGCTAGAGGTTATGCCGATTTGGAGAATTCAGGATAGGCGTCCATCCCCAATTCCGTGGCGTCCAGTCCGGCGATTTCATCATTTTCCTCAACACGGATGCCGACGGTCCAGGAAAGGGCCAGCCAGACAACGCTGGAGGCAATGACGGTGAAGGCGCCGATCACGACAATCCCGTAAAGTTGCGCGGTGATGGTCGCGTCTGCATTGGTCAGGACAACCGCAATGGTCCCCCAGATGCCCGCCAGCAGGTGGACAGGAATCGCCCCCACGACATCGTCGATCTTCAGCTTGTCGAGGTAAGGCACCGCCAGCACCACGATCACCCCGCCGATGCCGCCGATCAGGCTGGCCATGCCAAGCGATGGCGTCAGGGGTTCAGCGGTGATGGAAACCAGCCCCGCCAGGGCGCCGTTCAGGACCATGGTCAGGTCGATCTTGCGGTACAGCAGTTGCGACAGGGCGAGGGCTGCGATTGACCCCATGGCCGCCGCGGCATTGGTGTTGGCAAAGATACGCGAGATATCCGCCGCGTCACCGATCGTCCCCATGGCGAGCTGTGAGCCGCCGTTAAACCCGAACCAGCCGAGCCACAGGATGAATGTCCCGAGCGTCGCCAGCGGCAGGTTGGCACCAGGCATAGGCACGACACGGCCGTTGACGTATTTGCCAATGCGAGGGCCGAGGATAATAGCGCCGGTCAGGGCCGCCCAGCCGCCAACAGAGTGGACAACAGACGAGCCGGCGAAATCAAGGAAACCCGCCGCGTCAAGAAAACCGCCACCCCATTTCCAGCTCGCCTGAAGGGGGTAAATCACCGCCGTCAGCACGATGGTGAAGATGAAAAACGGCCAGATCTTGATGCGTTCGGCGACAGCACCGGAAACGATAGAAGCGGTGGCGGCGCAGAACATCAGCTGGAAGAAGAAATCCGAGCCCGTTGAGGCATAGCTCAGGTCATCTACCGCGTCTGCTCCTGCCCCCACCGGTTCCAGCACAGCCACCACTGACCCCAGGCCCGACAACACGCCGTCGATGGCCCAGTTGCCCAGAGGATACATGAGGTTGTAACCCAGCACGTAATACCCCATGGCGGCAAAGGAGAAGAGGCCCATGTTTTTGGTCAATTGGGTGGTGGTGTTTTTGGCGCGCACCAGCCCGGCTTCCAGCATGCAGAACCCGCAGGCCATGAACATCACCAGAAAGCCGCCAATCAGAAACAACAGGGTGTTGAGAATAAAGACGCCATGGACCCCGACTTCATCCGCGAAGGCAGGTGTGGCGAGGGCCATGGCCCCTAGTGAAGTGGCAATGGCCACTGAATATCGTTGCAGGTATGACATTATCATTTGAATCTCCAGAATTGATTGTGGTGACGATTAAAGAGCGTCGGTGTCGGTTTCGCCGGTGCGAATGCGCAGGGCGTGACTGAGGTTAAGCACAAACACTTTGCCGTCGCCGATCTTGCCGGTTTTGACGGTGCTGCTGATGGCATCCAGGACATCAGCTTCCTGATCATCGGCAATCGCCAGCTCGATTTTGATTTTGGGCAGAAACTGGATGCTGTATTCCGCCCCGCGATAAATTTCGGTTTTGCCGTGTTGGCGGCCATAACCCTGAGCTTCGCTGACGGTCATCCCTGACAGGTTGAGTTCAGTCAGCGCTTCCCGAACGGCATCCAGCTTGCTGGGCTGAATTATGCAAATCACGTATTTCATCTGGCCACTCCTTTTCCATTGAAACAGGTTGAGTTGAACTGACACGGACCATACCCAATTGAAGATGTGCAGAATTGTGCTATATTCGCATTATAGAGATGCGTTTTTTGCATCACGCGGCGTGAGGATGAGGGAAAATGCGGCTTCTGGCGCAATTGAATTACATTGATATGGTGGCGAAAACCGGCTCAATCCGGCGCGCCGCGGACCAGCTCAACATCACGTCAACCGCCTTGAACCGCCGTATTCTGGCGCTTGAGGATGAACTCGGCACGCCGATTTTTGAACGCCTGCCTCAAGGGGTCCGTCTTAATACCGCCGGTGAGCTGTTGATCCAGCATATCCGGCATTCCATGGCAGAGCTGGCGAAAGTCACCTCGCAGATTGCTGATTTGTCGGGGGTGCGGCGCGGCCATATCAATATCGCTGGCGGCTCCGAGGTGATTGGCACTTTCCTGCCGCAACATATTGCCCGTTATCGGCGCGACCACCCGCAAGTGTCGTTTGATATTTTGCGGCGGGCGCCGGAAGCGGCGCTCAAGGCGCTGACGGAATTTGAAGCGGATCTAAGCCTGGTGTTCGGGGCGGTTCCCCCCACGGTTTTCCAGAGCCTGGCGACGGTGGAGCTGAACATCACGGTGGCCATGCGCAAGGGTCATCCTTTGGCGGAACACGCCTCCCTGCGCTGGATGGATTGCCTCGATTACCCCGCGATCCTGCCCGCCGAAGGCTCGGGGCTTCATCATATCCTGATGGCGGCGCAGCTCCGAAAAGGCATGCCGCTCAGGAAGGTCATCTCCTCGGAGTCTTTTGAATTCATGCTCAATTACAGCCGCTATGAAGATGCGCTTGCGTTCATCCTGCCGTTTGGTGAGGTCGAAGAAAACCCCGATATGGTGGTGCGGAGGTTTGATGATGGCGACGCGATAGAGGGGCGTCTTCACCTGGTCCAGACAAAAGGCCGGGTCTTGCCGGTGGCGGCGGCCAAATTCGCCGAGACCCTTATTCAGCATTTTAACGCCACCTTCCCCGCCCGTACGACATAAGATCACTAATCTGGCCTGCCCTTGTCTGGCTAGAACTGGTCTGGCTAGAACTGGTGTTGACCACAAGTTTTGACAAAACCGTTCGGAAAAGGCTTGATGGAAAGGTAACTTCAGAGAGAATACAGGGGGGCTTGCCGATGGCGCGGTAAAGGCTATACCTGAAGAAAGACCCTGAAGAAACACCCAGAAGCAACACCGTGAAGCAACACCCTGAAGAAACACATAGAGGATTAATCATCATGACCTACCCACGCCCGTTTATTGCGGTCACAACATTATTGATGCTGTTTTCCGCCAGCGTTGCGGCGCATAGTGGCGCGACGGGGGTGGTCAAGGAACGCATGGACCGGTTCACCGAAAGCCAGAAATCCATGAAAGTGATCGCCAGGGCATTGAAATCCAGCCAGTTTGACGAGGTGGCGGATCACGCCGAACGGATCCTCATCTGGTCCGTGCAGATGGAAGACCTGTTCCCGCAAGGGTCCAACCCCAAGCCGTCGGAAGCCCTCGACACGATTTGGCAGCAGCCCGAAGCTTTTGCCAAGGCCGCCCAAACCAGCGCCGATGCCGCCGCGCGCCTGATGGCACTGGCGGAAGATGGTGATGGCACTGCCGCCACCGCGGCGTTCAAAGAGCTGGCGGCAAGTTGTTCATCCTGCCACCGCAAGTTCCGCAAATAGCCTGATGCGGCATCTTCTCCATTCCATCAAGGAGCCGGTTGTCTGCAGCAAATGTTATGATGAAGTGGCGAGCGGCCAGACCGACGCCGGATCACTCCAGCATTACGCCGCGCTTGATGTGGGGTTCACGGATCGCGGGCTTCAGGTCTGGTGCCGCCGCCATGAGCTGAATGTCGTCCATGTCGATTTCGATGGCATGGCCCTTGACGCTGATTTCAGGTGCCTTGAAAAAACCGCATCCGAATGATCTTCAGCGGCCGGTGCTGCGGGGGGTGCTGATGAAGGCGCACATGACCGATGCTCAGGCGGCATTTTCAGGAGGTGTTTTCAGGAACCATTTTCAGAAACTATTTTCAGGGGCGCTCCCCCAGGGTGGCGCCGCTGATCACCCGGCCTTCGGTATCCACCACCCCGAACATCACCCCCGCGCCTTCTGCGTCAGGGCCGAACACCCCCCCGCGCAACGAGGAACGGACAAGGCTCAGCGTTTCGCCGTCAAGGGTCAACACAGGCTCGGCTGAACCGATCAGTTCATTGGTTTTGGTCAATCCCAGCGCGCCATGCAAGCGCAACCCATCACCGGCAACATCAAGCTCAGCCGAACTGGTGGTGAGCTGAACATCAAGCTGACCCGCCAGTTGCCCCTGGCGCAGCTCGCCGGACGGCAGGCAATCGACACAGGTCCAGAACCCTGACATGGGGATATGAAAGGATGTTGGGCCGGCCGGTTCCGGCGGGTAAGCCTGTGTCAATCGCCCAAGCAGAATATAGCGGCCGGGGTCGTTGATGCTGTTGGAGGCGGCGGGGTAATAATTGAGCCGCGAGTAAGTGGTCAGGACACGGCGCGCAGGGTCAGGGGGCGGCAGTTTCGCAAGACTGGCGCTATACCCCGCGCCATCCCCCGTCAGGCGGAAAATAGCACTGTCAGCATCAAGCAGGCCAAGCCAGGGGGCGCCGTCGCTGGCGATGCCCTCGAACAAGTCAGCGGATTGCGCCTGATCAAGAAAAGACGTCGGCACAACGGGAACGGCAGTCGGTGGGACGGGGGCGGAAGACCCACCCCCGCCCCCGCAACCGGATAGACCGGTAACAACGATTGCGAGGGATACGAATAATGGCCGCCCTGCCGGCTGTGGTCTCTCCGTTTGCATAACGATAATGTTACTAAATATTGGATTGTGAAACGGCGGACATCGGCATAGGATAATGTCTCTTAATGCATAAAATATTCAGCCGTAATGTTCATCTTTTTGGTTTGTATTTCAAAATGTTGAGTATTTAAGCACCAAAGCGCGAACTTCTATGGAGTACTGATATGAACCGATTCATCACCGCCGCCGCGGTTGGTCTGGTGGCCGTTGCCGGATTTATTTACATTTCATTAAAACCTGACCAGACCGCCAATAGCGCTTATGACGTTGCTCTTGGCTCGGGGCAGGGCAAGACGGTGTATTTTAACGCCTGGGGCGGCTCACCGGCGATTAATGATTACATCGCCTGGGCGGGCCAGCGGCTTAAGGATTATCACGGGATTACCCTTGTTCACGTCAAGCTGACCGATACCGGCGAAGCCGTGGGGCGCATCCTGGCGGAAAAAACCGCCAATCGGACCAGCGATGGTAGTGTTGACCTGATTTGGGTGAATGGCGAGAATTTCGCCTCCATGAAACGCAACGGCCTGTTGCGTGATGACGCCTGGGCGTTTGATCTGCCGTCCTGGAAATACACTGATGCCAAGGCTTTGCCCGCGCTGGTGATGGATTTCGGCAATCCCACCGACGGGCTGGAAAGCCCATGGGGGCGGGCGCAACTGGTGTTTGCCCATGATCAGGCGGTGCTGGCCACCCCCCCAAAGGACGCCGAAAGCTTGCGTCAGTGGATCAAGGATAACCCCGGGCGGTTCACCTACCCCCAGGTTCCTGATTTCACCGGCACCGCGTTCCTCAAGCAAATCATGATTGAACTGGCGGATGACCCCTCGGTGTTCAGCCAGGATGCCGCGACCGTCGATACAGCGGCCGCCACGGCGCCGCTTTGGTCCTGGCTTGATGACGTCACCCCTCATCTCTGGCAAGGCGGCAACAACTACCCGAAGAATTACACCAACATGTCGCAATTGCTTGGCGACGGGGAAATCATGATCGCCATGGCCTATAACCCGGCGCAATTTTCAAACGACATCAAGGAAGGCGTGCTGCCGAATACCGTCCGCAGTTACATCCATAATGGCGGCACTCTGGCCAATATCCATTACGTCGCGATTCCTTTTAATGCCAGCGAAGCGGCGGCGGCGATCATTACCGCTGATTTCCTGCTGTCACCTGAAGCCCAGATCCGCAAAGCCAATCCTGACGTATGGGGGGACCCGACGGTGCTGTCCATCAGCAAGCTGGAGGCCAAAGATCAGGACGCTTTTAACAGCCTGCCGCGCGGCATTGCCACCTTGTCAGAAGATGATTTGTCCGCTTCCCTTGCGGAACCGCACCCGAGCTGGGTGGCGGTGCTGGAAAAAGGCTGGCAAGATCGCTACCTGGCGGGCAATTGATCGCTGTTTAGGTTCCGATGATTGGGCGCGGCATACTTCTGGTGGTCATCGGGCCTATCCTGATCGGGTTGATCGGGGCGGTGCTTCCGGCGCTTGGCTATTTCCCGCCGCTGGGGGGGGATCACTTTAGCCTGGCCCCGATGCAGGATTTCCTCGCCCTGCCGCAATTGTGGCGTTCCATTGGCTTGAGTCTGTTCACGGGCCTGGTGGCGACGGTGATCTCCACCATCATTGCGTTGATCTTGCCCGGCCTGCTCTATGGCCGCAAAAGCTTTCATCTGTTGCGACGTTACCTTGCGCCTATTCTTTCCCTGCCCCATGTCACCGTGGCGGTGGGGATTTTCTTTTTGCTCCAGCCAAGCGGATGGTTGATGCGGATCATCTCCCCGGGGTTGACGGGCTACACCCTGCCGCCGATCTGGGCGTTGGTGCCTGACCCGTGGGGGATGGGGCTGGTGCTGGGGCTGGTGGCAAAAGAAGTGCCGTTCCTTATCCTCATGACCCTGGCGGCGATGAGCCAGATCAACACCGCGCCGTTGCTGACGGTGTCGCGCTCGCTTGGCTATGGGCCGCTGGCAAGCTGGATCTATGTCATTATCCCGCAACTCTGGCCACGGCTTCGCCTGCCGGTGATGATTGTGTTGGTGTTCTCGCTATCGGTGGTGGATATGGCGGTGATTCTGGCGCCCACCACCCCGCCGCCGCTTGCCGTGCGCCTGATCACGCTTTATCAGGACCCTGACCTGACGGTGCGGTTTACGGCGTCCGTGGCGGCGATGGCGCAGGTCGTGCTGGTGCTGGTGTCGATCGCGGTGATGATGGCAGGGGCCAGGGTGCTGGCATGGTTGGGGCGGATGGCGGCGGTCAGCGGTTACCGCAGCTCCCCGCCACGTGCCCTGGCGCGGTTTATCATTGACCCTGCGCTTGTCGTGACATCGGTGGTGCCTTGCCTGGCGGCGGTGGCGGGATTGCTGGCGGCGATGCTGTGGTCGATCGCTGGCGTCTGGCGGTTTCCTTCCGCTTGGCCGAGCGCCTTTACCCTGCGGTTCTGGTCGGGGGTGGTGGATGGCTTTGGCGACGCGGTTCTTGTCACCGCTGGATTGGGGTTTGCGTCAGCGGCCCTGGCGGTGGTGCTGGTGGTGATGTGGCTTAACGCCGAAGATCACCGCCCGAAATCATCATCAGAACATCTGCTGGTCTTGCCATTGATGATCCCCCAGGTGGGGTTTCTCTTCGGGCTTCAGATCATGCTGCTGTGGCTAAGGCTGGATGGCACCACCATGGCGCTGGTTTATGCGCATTTGCTGTTTGTCCTGCCTTATGTGTGGTTGTCCCTTGCCCCGGCATGGCGGGAATTTCGCCCTGAATGGCTGCATCTTGGGGCCAGCCTCGGGGCCTCACCCTTAAAACGGTTTTTCCGCATCCGTCTGCCGATTTTGATCATGCCAATCCTGACCAGTTTTGCCGTCGGGTTTTCGGTCAGCGCGGCGTTATATCTGCCGACGGTATTTGCCGGCAATGGCCGCGTCACGACCTTGACGGTGGAGGCGGTGACGTTGGCTTCCGGCGCCAGCCGTGCCCAGTTGGGGGTGGCCACGGGGCTGCAGATGGCCTTGCCCCTGGTGGTGTTCGTGATGGCGGGAATACTGGCGCGGCAACGGCCAGCGCGGATTTCCTATTTCTCCTGAACCCGAAGATGCGGCTATTCCCTTTTGGTCTGGTGTTAGGGGGGCGGGTGTTGGGGGCTTGCGGAAACCTGCCGTCAAGGCTATATAGAGCGGATATTACGACATTTCAGAACATTTTGTAGCGACCACCTGGGGAGTCCTCCCTGTCCGTCCTGCCATTTATGTTGATCAGGAGAACCCTTATGTCTTCACTTTCCTCCAAGAATATTGCCCTTTTGCTCTGCAGTGGTTTTGATGAACAGCCTTTTGTTCAGCTTCAACAGCAGCTTGCCGCTGTTGGGGCAAACGTCAAAGTGGTGTCGCGCGATCACGGCCTGACCAATGGCTGGGCAGGGGAAACCTGGGGCTTGTCCTACCCTGTTGACGCGGCGCTTTCCGAAACCCTGGCGATTGATTACGACGTCATGGTTATCCCCGACGGTCAGCGCCACAGCGATATGCTGTTGAATGATCCGCATGGCATGCGTGTTGTTTCCGCGTTCTTGCGTGAAGACGTCCCCAGCCTGGTGATCGGGGCGGCCGTCACCTCGCTCAAGGAAAAAAATCTGCTTGATGATCGTGATGTCGCGGGGGATGACATTACCCTTGATAAAATGCTTGTCACCGCGCCATCGGGGGCAGATACTGCAGAAATGATCAGCACACTCAGCAAGGCGGTTCAGGCCGCTGATGAGGTTGAAGCCGCCGCTTAACACCGGCGTGAAAGATTAAAGACGCCCATGACCGAAACCAAACTTCCGTCGCCTTGCATCAGCATCTGCCAGATTGACCCTGTTGGCGGTCATTGCACGGGGTGCTATCGCACACGGCAGGAAATCGCCGCATGGTCGCGGCTTGACGCCAGGCAGCAGCAGCAGCTGATCTCCACCCTTCAGGACCGCCGTGCCGAAGCCACGGGGCGGGCGCGGCGTCGCCCTCGCCGCATCGCGAGCTGAGCATGTCTGTATTTCATGAACTTCTGGACGAGAAATCCTGCCTGCTGGCTGATGGCGCCACCGGCACCAATTATTTTAATCTAGGGCTTGAGACCGGCTATCCGCCCGAATTATGGAATGTTGAGGAACCTGACCATGTCTTGGGTCTTCATCGGGATTTTCTGGCGGCGGGGTCGGATTTGATCCTGACCAATTCTTTTGGCGGCACCGGCTACCGGCTGAAATTGCACCAGGCGGAGGATCGTGTCGCTGAACTCAATACCGCCGCCGCCCGATTGGCGCGAACGGCGGTTGATGCCCATCAGCAGGCCACTGGCCAGCGCGCCGTGGTGGCGGGGTCGATGGGCCCGTCGGGGGAATTGTTTGAACCGCTCGGCGCCCTGACCCATGCCGATGCCGTGGCGGCCTTCACCGCCCAGGCGGAAGCCCTTGCCGAAGGCGGGGTCGACCTGCTCTGGATTGAAACAATCTCCGCCTTTGAAGAAGTCGACGCGGCGTATGAAGCCGCCGCCTCAACAGGTTTGCCCGTCGCCGCCACCATGACATTCGACACCGCGGGCAAATCCATGATGGGGGTTGACCCTGCCGCTTACGCCGGCCATGTCGGCGGCAAGGGGGCGGTTGCCCTTGGGGCCAATTGCGGGGTCGGTCCTTCGGAATTGATGCATTCGATGATGGCGATGCGCGGCCAGACCAAAGCGGCGCTTGTCGCCAAAGGCAATTGCGGGATACCGGAATATCGTGACGGCAAGATCCATTACCATGGATCACCGGAACTGATGGCCTCTTACGCTGTGCTGGCGCGGGATGCTGGTGTGGCGATCATTGGCGGCTGTTGCGGCACCACCCCTGACCATATTCGGGCGATGCGCCATGCGCTTGACACCACCCCTGTCACGCCGATCGGTGATGTCGCCGCGCGGATGGATCAAATCTGGCAGGTTCTTGGCCAGCCCTGGGCCCATGTGCCCCATGTGCCGGACCAGCCGTCGCCTGATGATGACGCCAGCGGAGGCCGCCGCCGTCGCCGCCGGTCCTGATGGCGTTTCGGCAAGGCCCGTTTCATTGACCGTCGGCTCACCCCCAGGTCGAACTATCCCTGCCGCAGGTAAAAGTATTCTTGAAAATCGCCTTCAGCCGTGCATACTCAGCCGCGATTGGGCGTCTTCGTCCTGACTTGATTGATAAGGTGTATTGCCATGACCATGCATATCTACCGTAGCCATGATTGTAACGCTCTTCGGGAATCCGATGTCGGTGCAACGGTTCGCCTGTCGGGCTGGATCAACCGCAAGCGTGACCACGGTCAGCTGGTGTTTATTGATTTGCGCGACCATTATGGCATCACCCAATGCGTGGCGGATTCATCCGACGCGACCTTTGCTGATGTCGAGGCCACCCGCAATGAAAGCGTGGTGACCATCACCGGCACGGTGGTGAAACGGACAGAAGAGACCATTAACGCCAATCTGCCGACAGGCCATATTGAAGTGCGGATCGACAGTTTTGAGGTCCAGTCCGCGGCTGAACTGTTGCCGCTGCAGGTCAATTCTGATGAAGACGCCGGTGAAGAAACCCGCCTGCGTTACCGTTACCTTGATCTGCGCCGGTCGCGTCCACACAGCAATATCATGCTGCGCGCGCAAGTCATTCAGTCGATCCGTCGCCGCATGGTTGAGCTCGACTTTATGGAGTTTCAAACCCCGATCCTGACGGCATCCTCGCCGGAAGGGGCACGGGATTTTCTGGTGCCGTCACGCCTCCACCCCGGCAAGTTCTACGCCCTGCCGCAAGCCCCACAGCAGTTCAAACAGCTGATCATGGTGTCCGGCTTTGACAAATATTTCCAGATCGCGCCGTGCTTCCGTGATGAAGACAGCCGCGCGGATCGCAGCCCGGGTGAATTCTATCAGCTCGACCTTGAGATGAGCTTTGTTGAGCAGGATGACGTGTTTGCCGCGGTTGAACCGGTGATCGCCGGTGTCTTTGAAGAATTCACTGACCAGAAGGTCATCGCGCCGTTTCGCCGCGTGACTTTCGCGGATGCGATGATGAAATACGGCTCCGACAAGCCGGACCTGCGCATCCCGATTGAAATTCAGGACGTGACGGAAACCTTCCGCGGCTCCGGGTTCGGGATTTTTGCCAATGCCATTGAAAAAGGTTCCGTGGTTCGCGCCGTTCCTGGCCCCGGTTGCGGCAGCCGTTCGGTGGCCGATCGCATGAATTCCTGGGCGCAGGGTGAAGGCGCGCCGGGCATGGGTTACATTATCTATGCCGAAGGCGAAGCCCGCGGCCCGATCGCCAAAGCCCTGGGGCAAGACGCCGCCATGAGCATTCGTGATCAGCTTGGCCTTGGTGATGGTGACGCGGCGTTCTTCGCTTGCGCCAATGCCCATGACGCCGCCGCCCTGGCCGGGCGCGCGCGGGTCAAGATCGCGGATGACCAGAACCTGCGTTCAGACGGGTTTGAATTCTGCTGGATCGTCGACTTCCCGATGTTCGAAAAAGACGAAACCACAGGTGAGGTGATCTTCTCCCACAACCCGTTCTCCATGCCGCAGGGTGGTCTTGAGGCTCTTAACACCATGGACCCGCTTGACATCAAGGCCTGGCAGTATGACCTCGTCTGCAATGGCGTTGAGTTGTCGTCGGGGGCTATTCGTAACCACCTGCCGGAAGTCATGTACAAGGCGTTTGAAATTGCCGGTTATGGCCCTGAAGTGGTGGATAATAAATTCCCGGGCATGATCAACGCTTTCCGTTATGGCGCTCCGCCCCACGGCGGGATCGCCCCGGGCATTGACCGCATTGTCATGCTGATCGCCAATGAGCCTAATATTCGCGAGATCATTCTCTTCCCGATGAACGGCAAGGCTGAAGACCTGATGATGGCGGCGCCATCTGAAGTTGGTGAAGAGCAGTTGCGGGAATTGCATATCCGCAAGCAGCTGCCGCCAAAACCAGCGGGCAGTTAAGCGCGAATATATATTAGAACAGGTCTGATCAGGCTCGTGCCTGACGATCAGGATTTCGCCTGACGGCCAAGCCCGTGCGCGACCCATACCGTGGCCATCAGCAACAGCGCGGCTCCGGCCTGATGCAATGTGCCGAGGCTGACAGGGACAGCATAAAGCAAGGTCATGACCCCCAGCAGGAATTGCGCGGTTACCGCCGCCAGCATCGCGTGGCCACGGCCAGCAAGCCCCGCCTTCAGGGCTTTGTGCCAAAGGGTGATGATCCCCGCCACCATCAACAGCGCCAGGATGCGATGATGAAACTGCGCCGAAGCGGGGTTTTCAAACGCATCCGACGCGCCCATTTCGCCATATTCGATCGGCACGAACCCGTCCCCCATCAGGGGGTATTCATTGTAGAGCTTGCCGGCGTCCATCCCCGCCACAAAGGCGCCAGCGATGATGGTGATGCCAAGCAGCCCGATGATGCCCGCCGCATGGCCACGCGGGGCGGTGGCTTTGCCATCCTTCAGGTCAAGGGCTGTCCAGACCAGCAGGCCAAGAATAATCAGGGCGGTGGACAGATGGGTGGCGAGTCGATATTGCGACACGGCCGGGTCATCGACGAGACCGGATTTCACCATCCACCAGCCGATCAGCCCCTGAAAACCGCCGAGGCCCAGCAGGACGACAAGCCGCAGGCCATAGCCTTTCGGGATGATCTTCATGACGGCAAACACCGCCAGCGGCAGGGCAAAGGCCAGCCCGATCAGGCGACCCAGCACACGGTGAACATATTCCCAGAAGAAAATCGTCTTGAAGCCGTCAATGCCGATGCCGGTGTTGATGTGGATGTATTCCGGCGACGCTTGATAAAGCCCGTAGACGCGTTGCCATTCGGCCTCATTAAGCGGCGGCAGGATGCCCATTAACGGGCGCCATTCCACCATCGACAAGCCACTGCCCGTCAAGCGGGTAATGCCGCCGACCACCACCATGGCGAAGACCAGCGCCGCCATCACAAACAGCCAGATCATCACCGCCCGGGACGAAGACGGGGTGACGGCAGGGTTACCAACTGATGTTGTCGTCATGTTGCTCATGGGCTTGTCATAATACGGAATCAACCTTGACGCAAAGGCCGAAGCCACCAAATAGGCGTGGCGAATTGATGCGGGTGGCGATGAAACCTGCCGGATATCAGTAAAACGTGAAAAAACCCGCAGAAAACCGGTTTTTTTTAACGGTTGATCTTGACGCTGGATGCAAGAAGCCTCATATGCAACATGTGCATGGATCAGCCTCGATCTCGCGCGGTTACAAAATGCGGCAAACCCGCCGTAAAACTGACGTGAGGGCTGGTCTTTTAACTTTTATAACTCTCAGGAGGACAGGCATGAAATTCAAGCCTCTTCACGATCGCGTTCTTGTTCAGCGTGTTGAAAGCGAAGAAAAAACCGCTTCAGGGATCATCATCCCCGACACAGCTCAGGAAAAGCCTATGCAAGGCAAGGTTATTGCCGTTGGTTCTGGCGCAAAAGCCGACAACGGGACGGTCACCGCCCTTGATGTCAAGGAAGGCGACAGCGTTCTTTTCGGCAAATGGTCCGGTACTGAAATCAAGCTTGATGGCACGGAATACCTTATTATGAAGGAATCCGACATCATGGGTATCCTGGGTTAATTCCCGGCCCTTTTTGTAACCACATCTCAATCGACGAAAGGTAAGTTAAAATGGCTGCCAAGGATGTAAAATTCGGGTCTGACGCCCGTACCCGTATGATGGCTGGTGTAGATATTCTCGCCAATGCGGTTAAAGTCACTCTCGGCCCAAAGGGTCGTAACGTTGTTCTGGAAAAAGCTTTTGGCGCCCCGCGCATCACCAAAGACGGTGTCACCGTGGCGAAAGACATTGAGCTGAAGGACAAGTTCGAAAACATGGGCGCCCAGATGGTCCGTGAAGTTGCCTCCAAAGCCAATGACATGGCTGGCGACGGCACCACCACCGCGACGGTTCTGGCCCAGGCGATTGCCCAGGAAGGCGCCAAAGCTGTTGCCGCTGGCATGAACCCGATGGACCTCAAGCGCGGCATCGACATTGCGGTTGATAACATTGTCGAGACCCTGAAGTCCCGTTCCAAGGCCATCACCACTTCGGACGAAGTCGCGCAGGTTGGCACCATCTCCGCCAATGGCGAAGGTGACATCGGCGCCATGATCGCCCAGGCGATGGAAAAAGTCGGCAACGAAGGCGTCATCACCGTTGAAGAAGCCAAAAGCCTCGACACGGAACTCGATGTTGTTGAAGGCATGCAGTTTGACCGCGGTTACCTGTCCCCTTACTTCGTCACCGATGGCGACAAAATGAAAGCCGTCATGGAAGAGCCGTACATCCTGCTCCACGAAAAGAAGCTGTCCAACCTTCAGGACATGCTGCCCATTCTGGAAAAGGTTGTTCAGTCCGGTCGTCCACTGCTGATCATCGCCGAAGACATTGAAGGCGAAGCGCTGGCAACCCTGGTTGTCAACCGTCTGCGTGGCGGCCTCAAGGTTGCTGCCGTCAAGGCCCCTGGTTTCGGCGATCGCCGCAAGGCCATGCTGGAAGACATCGCGATCCTGACCAACGGCACCGTGATCTCTGAAGAAGTCGGCATCAAGCTCGACAGCGTCACCCTGGAAATGCTCGGTTCCGCCAAGCGTGTTGAAATCACCAAGGAAAACACCGTCATCGTTGACGGCTCCGGTGAAAAAGACAGCATCATGGCCCGTTGCAACCAGATCCGCGCTCAGGTTGAAGAAACCAACTCTGACTACGATCGTGAAAAGCTGCAGGAACGTCTGGCGAAACTCGCTGGCGGTGTTGCGGTCATCAAGGTCGGTGGCGCCACTGAAGTTGAAGTGAACGAACGCAAGGATCGTGTTGATGACGCGATGCACGCGACCCGCGCCGCGGTTGAAGAAGGCATCGTCCCTGGTGGCGGTACCGCTCTCGTCAAGGCGATTGCCAATCTCGAAAAAGTCACCGGCGACAATGATGACCAGAATGTCGGCATCAACATCGTCCGTCGTGCGATCCAGGCTCCGGCCCGCAACATTGCCAATAACGCTGGTGATGATGGCGCCGTGATCGTCGGCAAACTGCTCGAGGAAAGCTCGGAAGTGATCGGCTACAACGCCCAGACCGGTGTGTTCGAAGACCTGATCAAGGCGGGCGTGATCGACCCAACCAAGGTGGTGCGTTCATCTCTGCAAAACGCCGCTTCGGTTGCCGGTCTGCTGATCACCACCGAAGCGATGGTGGGTGAACTGCCTGAACCTAAAGCACCAGCCGCTGGCGGCGCCCCTGATATGGGCGGCAGGGGCGGCATGGGTGGCATGGGCTTCTAAACCCTCACCCCAGATATTCAGAAAAGGCCGGAGTTATCTCTGGCCTTTTTCTTGGGGGCCTTTTTTCTTG
>JAGWAQ010000142.1:4444-6867 GCA_021296375.1 Alphaproteobacteria bacterium | reverse complement strand
GACTGGCATTGCCCGGCGCGAAAAGACGTGAAGTCATGGGTCCCGAGCAACCGTTCCGCCGCCTTTTGCATCGCCGCCACATCGAGATCCTGCGTCACCTGCCAGACCCGCCCCAACAGCAGGGGGGAGGAAATCCGGCGGGTGTAAATCCGGTACCGATAGGCGCGGCCAATGGCGTCAAAACGGGCGTGGAATTCATCGCCCACTTGAGCCGCGTGGAGAACGCGAATATCCGGCGGCAAATGCGCATTCAAGGCCAGCGGCAATTTATAGGCATCAATATTTGTCGGCAGATCAAAATGAGCCGCCTGGCCCGTGGCATGAACCCGCGCGTCGGTGCGGCCGGCGCCATAAATCGTCACCGGCGCCCGCCCCCCGATCACCGCACTGGCGGCTTCCTCAAGGCATTGCTGAACCGACGCGCCGGAGTCCTGCCGTTGCCAGCCGACGTAATCCGTGCCGTCATATTCAATGGTGATCAAAAATCGTGCCATCATTGCCCTCGTGGTGATGCCATAACATCGCGCAAGACATTGCCGTTCAGGAAATCCCGCCCTGACATGGCGGCTTTGCCCTGGGGCTGAACAGTGATCAGCTCAATCGCGCCATCACGGCACCTGATCAACGGCCCGCCTTCTGGCCCCGCGCCGATCACCTTGCCCGCCGCCGCCACTTCGTCTTGACCTGCGGCGTCACGAACAGCCACTGCCTTGACCTTCAGGCGGGCGGTGTTGCCATCGGCGTCCTGCCCCAAGGCCAGCCATGCCCCGGGGAAAGGGCTGAAGGCCCGCACCCGCCGGTCGATTTCAGCCGCGCTCTGGGTGAAATCCATGGCCGCCTCCCCTGGGGTGATTTTATCCGCCCAGGTGACGCCGTCTTCAGGTTGCGGCGTGAGGGTGAGCTGATCCGCCGGTATTTCCGAAAGGGTTTCCGCCAGCAGATCCGCCGTCATCATCGCCAGGCGATCATGCAGACGGCCCGTGGTGTCGGTAGGGGTAATGGCGGTTTTCGCAAGCTTCAGCATCGGGCCTGTGTCCAGCCCGGCTTCCATTTTCATGGTGGTGACGCCGGTTTCGCTGTCGCCTGCCGCGATCGCCCGATGGATTGGCGCCGCCCCGCGCCAGCGCGGCAGGATCGACGCATGGCCATTAACAGGCATCAGGCGCGGAATATCCAGCACCGCTTGCGGCAGGATCAGCCCATAGGCCACCACCACCAGCACATCAGGGGCGAGCGCCGCAAGGGCGGCGACATCAGCCTCATCCTTGAAAGACAGCGGCGTCTTGACATCAAGCCCAAGTTCATGCGCCGCCGCGTGAACCGGTGATGGCCGCAGTTTCATCCCCCGCCCCGATGGCCGCGGCGGTTGGCTGTAGACAGCCTCGATATCATGATCTTGATGAAGAGCCCGCAGGGAGGGCACGGCAAATTCCGGCGTTCCCATAAAGACGATCTTCAGGCGTGGTGGGGCGTCAGTCATATCACCCCTTCTGGCCACGGGCGTCTTTGGTCATTTTCCGGACGATCATGTCGCGCTTCAGCCGCGACAGGTAATCGATGAACAGCACGCCATTAAGGTGGTCAATCTCGTGCTGGATGCACACCGCAAGCAGGCCTTCGCAAGTCAATTCGCGGGGCTCGTTGTTTTCATCAAGGTAACGCACGGTCACGCCATTGGGGCGCGTCACCTCACCGTGATGGCCGGGGATCGACAAACAGCCTTCTTCCATGGTTTGGCTGGCGTCAGACAGGGTGATGATCTCGGGGTTGGCCATTTTGAGGGGGGCATCGGCCTCGTCATCATCACTGCAATCCATGACAATGACGCGTTTGGAAATGCCGATTTGCGGTGCCGCCAGCCCTATCCCCGGGGCGTCATACATGGTGTCGAGCATATCATCCATCAAGCTGCGGATGCCCGCGTTAACGTCCTCAACCGGCGTAGCCACCTGGCGCAGAACAGGATCGGGAATAAAAACAATCGGCTTGATCGCCATGGCGGCACCTCATGATCTGATCATTGTCAGTAGAATATCAAAAACTCTTGTCAATGGGGTAGAGAAAGCGTCAGACTAGGTCAAGCCCTGACGCCACGCTTCGGCCCGTTAAACCCAAACCGCCCCTTGATTGGACATCTTGTTATGACCACGATCACCATGATTTTGATTGCTGCACTGCTTGCGATGGTGGGGGTGGTCGCATGGATGGCAACAAAGCTGGGCAAGCCCGCCGCCGACAATACCCCCGCTTATGACCCCGCCGCCATTGGCGCCCTGAAAGGCCAGCTTGACCAGATCGCGCAAATGGCCAGCAATCTGCAAACCAACGTCACCTCGCAACTGCAGAATCAGGAACGCAGGCTGATTGAAACCCTCCGCGAGCAAGCGGAATGCACGGGACAAAAACTGGGGGATCTGCTAACC
>JAGWAQ010000142.1:0-4281 GCA_021296375.1 Alphaproteobacteria bacterium | reverse complement strand
GATTGCCTGCTGAAACTACCGAACCCGCCGGGGCCTATTGTGAATGACGCGAAATTCCCCCTTGAAGCCTGGCATGAATTGGGGGAAGCCCAGGACGAGGCGGGCAAGATCGCCGCCCGCAAGAAGCTCAGCCAGGCGCTCAGCAAACATGTTCATGACATCGCCTCCAAATACCTGATTCTCGGGGAAACCGCGGAAAGCGCCATTCTCTTCCTGCCTTCGGAAGCCGTTTATGGGGAGTTTCACACCAACCTCACGAAAGCGGTGGAAGACAGTTTCAAGATGCGGGTCTATATCGCCTCCCCCACTACCTTGATGGCGACCCTCAATACCGTGCGGGCGATACTGCGGGATGTCAAAATGCGCGAACAGGCGACGGTCATCCAGGCGGAAGTCGGCAAATTGATGGAGGACATCAAACGGCTGGATGATCGCGTCGGCAAATTGAACAGTCATTTCAATCAGGCGCAGAAAGACATCAGCGACATCACCACCTCAACCCAGAAGATCACCCGTCGTGGCGGCAAGATCGAACAGATTGATGTTCAGGACGCCCCCGCCGAACAGGTCGCTCCCTCCGACCCAGTCACCCCGGCGCCGCTTGCGCAGGACCAACCGCGTTTTCCGGATATCGGGGATAACTAGAGCTTAACCGTCAAGCGCGCGGCGGGCTTTCATGGCTTGCGCCAGGGTGCCGTCGTCAAGGTAATCCAGCTCACCCCCGACGGGAACCCCATGGGCAAGACGCGTGACATTAACCCCGGCGGTCTCGAGTTTCTCGGCGATATAATGGGCGGTGGTCTGGCCATCCACCGTGGCGGAAGTGGCGAGGATGACTTCGCGCACCTCATCAGAGGACGCTTTCTGCACAAGATAGCTCACCCGCAGCATTTCAGGGTTAACGCCATCGATCGCGCTCATCACTCCGCCCAGCACATGGTAACGGCCGGAAAACACCCCCGCCCGTTCCATCGCCCAGAGATCAGCGACATCTTCCACCACGCAAATGCGGCTGGCATCACGGCTGGCGGAAGTGCAAATGCGGCAGGTGCTTTCCGTGTCGAAATTGCCGCATTCCGCGCAAGACCGCACGGTCTGGCCAACCCGCATCATTTCATCGGCGAGGGGCATCATCAGGCTGTCGCGGTTTTTCATCAGGTGCAGCACCGCCCGCCGCGCCGACCGGGAACCAAAGCCGGGCAAACGCGCCAGACGGCGGATCAACTGATCAAGAGGACCTTCAAACGACATGGCTATCTCTTTCCCGAGTTTAAAGCGGCAAATCAAGGCCCGGCGGCAAGGGCAAGCCCCCCGTGACCTCTTTCATTTTTTCGGCTTTGGCGTTTTCCGCCATGCTGCGGGCGTTATTGACCGCGACCTGGATCAAGTCTTCCAGCATGGCGACGTCATCAGGTGAGGTCAGGCCGATGATGTCAGGGCTCAAGGTCACATTGGTGACATCAGCACGGCCATTGACCTCAACCTCAACCGCGCCGCCGCCCGACGATGCCGTGAAGCGCAGCTCCGCCAGCTCTTCCTTGACCTTCTCAAGATTATGCTGAACTTCCTTGGCCTTCTGCATCATGGCGGCAAGATTACGCATGGGAGGCTTCTCCTCTATCGGGACCAACATCGGGCGCGTCATTGACCTCATCAATCGAGGCAACTTTAGCGCCGGGGAAAGCTTGCAGGGATGCCGCCACCAGCGGATGGGCCGACACTTCCGCGACTTTCTGCTGGTGCTGACGGGCATCCTCTTCATCAAGGGTGCGGCCCTCGGCTTTGTCATCTGCCGACACCTGCATAATGACGTCACACCGCTGTCCTGTCGCCGCCTCAAGCACACGCGAAAGCTGGAGGCTTAACGCGTCTTGCGGGGGTTCATCGCTGGACAAGGTGATGGACGTTTCGGCAAAAGCCACAGGACGGAACTTCATCCGCAAGGTCGAGGCGAGAATCAACTCCCCTTGATCTTCACATAATTTCACCAGCGCGCGCATATCCTGCGGCCGGTCCCCACGGCCGGGGGCGGCAGGGGCAACAGTCGGCTCAGGCGGGGCCACATGAGGCGGTGGCGGCTCATGCATCGCCGCGTCAACCGGTTCAGGCGCAGGCTCAGGTTCCGGTTCCGGTTCTGCCGTCGCCGCCGAAGGGGCGGCGGGGGCTTCCGCTTGCCCAACCGATTGCCCGGCGGATTGCCCAACGGATTGCCCAGCGGATTGTTGCCCAACGGATTGCATGGCGGGGGGCGCCGTCATGTCTTTTGGCGGCGGTGATTTTTCAAGCTTGCGGACCAGATCAGCCGGCGTTGGCATGGTGGCGGCATGGGCAAGGCGGATCAGCAGCATATCCGCCGCCGCGTGAGGATCAGGGGCGGTGGTGATCTCGCCATGGCCTTTCAGCAAAATTTGCCAGGCACGGCCAAGACGGGCAATCCCCGCCGATTGCGCAAGGGTTGTCAGGGCCTCGCGCTCGGTCTCCGGCGCGTCATCAAGATGGCCACCAGCCGCCAGCCGCGACGCCAGGTGAACAAGATCAAGCATATCATTGATCACCATCAGCGGTTCCGCCCCGCGCCCGATGGCTTGACCAAGGCTCATCATCGCCCCCGCCGCGTCCCCTGACAGGGCCTGGGTGGTCATTTCAAGCGCCTGACCACGCCCCGCCTGCCCCAGCATACCCGCCACCGCGTCATCGGTGATGTTATCCGCCGACAGGGCCGCCGCCTGATCAAGCAGGGACAAGGCATCACGAACCGAGCCTTCCGCCGCCCGCGCCAGGCGTTCCAGGGCCGGGTCATCCACCGTGATCGCTTCCTTGCCGCAAATGGATTTCAGGTGGTCCGCCATCATGGCGTTTGGCACCCGCCTCAAGTCAAAACGCTGGCAACGCGACAGCACCGTCACCGGCACTTTGCGGATTTCCGTCGTGGCGAAAATAAATTTCACCGCTTCCGGCGGTTCTTCGAGTGTCTTGAGCAGCGCGTTAAAGGCGTTTTTCGACAGCATATGGACTTCGTCGATAATGTAGATCTTAAAACGAGCGGATAACGGGCGGTAACCCACCCCGTCGATAATTTCCCGCACATCATCAACCCCGGTGTTGCTGGCGGCGTCCATTTCGATCACATCAACATGCCGTCCTTCGGCGATGCCGGTGCAGGATGAACACACCCCGCACGGCGTCAAGGTAGGGCCGCCATTGCCATCAGCGCCGGTGCAATTGAGCCCGCGGGCGATGATCCGCGCCGTTGTGGTCTTGCCAATCCCCCGCAAGCCCGTCAGCACAAAAGCATGGGCCAGCCGCCCCATGGCAAGGGCATTGGTCAAGGTCTGGACAAGGCTTTCCTGGCCGATCAATTCATCAAAATTGGAGGGGCGGTATTTTCGCGCCAGCACACGATAGGCCTGATCCGATGACGGAGAGGCGACGGCTGAAGAGTGATCGGCCTGCTCATTCATGGGGGGAAAGGCTCCGGCAGGTGAAAACGGCGGAAGACTGAACGACCCGATCTGACCCAAGCCCTGGCTGCTGCCTCTCGGCCCTGACCGGTTAGACAAAGCGATCGTCCGTCCAGCCTTCCTCTTTTCTGTATGGGATATTCCGCCGAAATGCGCAAGCCCCGCATCACTTTTGGGGCAAGAAAACTGGCGGTTTAAGCCTAATCGCGGCGGCTGGTATCGGCGTTATAACTGCCCAGAATCTGGATCGAGCCATCTTCGGTGTAGAATTTCAGCTCATCAAGGGCGAAACGGAACGGATCGCTGTCCTGATGGCATTCGGCGTCGATGTAAAATTGCGCCGCGGAAAAATTCCCCCCCACCATGTAGCTTTCCAGTTTCGTCAGGTTAATGCCATTGGTGGCAAACCCCCCGAGCGCTTTGTAGAGAGCGGCAGGCACCGAACGCAGGCGGAAAATCAGGGTCGTGATCACCGGCCCGTTGTCTTTGGGCGGCATCACCGCTTCGCGCGCCATGATCAGCATCCGGGTGGTGTTGTGGTGCTGGTCTTCGGCGTTGGCCTTGAGGATATCCAGCCCATAGATTTCCGCCGCCAGGCTGGAGGCAATGGCGCCAACAGAAGGGTCCCCCGCCGCCGCCACATCCGCCGCCGCGCCAGCGGTATCCGAATGCATCACCGGCGTCAGGTTCAGCTCACTCAAGGTGTTGCGGCATTGCGCCAGGCCCTGGGCGTGGCTGTGCACTTCCTTCAGGTCATCAAGACGAGCGCCTTTCAGCCCCATCAGTTGATGGTTCACGCGCTGGAAATGCTCACCAATTA
>JAGWAQ010000141.1 GCA_021296375.1 Alphaproteobacteria bacterium | reverse complement strand
GACCTAGATCCTCCAAATTGCCAAAGCCGCGATTGCGGTGCTGATTACCGCCAGCCTGACCAATGATGCCGAGATGATTGCCCTTGCCGCCGTCATGGGGGTGGTGGGCCATTGCTACCCTGTCTGGCTGAAGTTCAAAGGCGGCAAAGGCGTTGCCACGGGGATCGGTGTTGTTGTTGCGGTCAATCCCCTGTCGCGGCTTGCGATGATTGGCATCTGGCTTGCGACCGCCGCCCTGACCCGCATTTCCTCCGCCGCCGCCATGGGGGCCTATGCCGCCGCCCCGGTGGTGGTTTATCTGCACTCCGATGAAGCCCATCAAACCGCCTTTACCGCCGCCGCCGCCGCCATCGCCATGGTCTCGATCTGGCGCCACCGCGACAACATCAAGCGAATGCTGGCAGGGACCGAACCACGGATCGGCAAATAACCCTGTTTCATATGACCGAGGCCAAATAACCGGGGGCCATATAACCGGGGCGAACCTTGGGTTCGATAATGAATTCCAATCCGGCAATTAATTTCGCACCCGTTCATCATTTATTAATGATTTTCGAATAAACTGGCGGCAATGAAGTATGAAGAAAAACTATCTCGCCTCCGTATGATCAGAACCCGCAACATCGGGCCAGTAACATTTTCTATTTTAATCAACAGATACGGCAGTGCGATTAATGCAATTGACGCCATTCCCGAGCTGACAAAACGCTCTGGGGTTAAGGCCACTGTGACTTCTATTGCCGAAGCCGAAGCCGAAATGGAAAAAGCGGCCAAGCTTTCCGCCCAGATTATCGTCAAGGGCGAAGACCTCTACCCGAAAATCCTGCTCAATTACGATGACGCGCCGGGGTGCCTGACGATGCGTGGCCATCCGCACCTGATTGACAGCACATCGGTCGCCATGGTGGGGTCACGCAACGCCTCCGCCAATGCCGTGCCTTTTGCCGAAACCCTGGCACGGGAATTGACCGATCGCGGCATTACCGTGGTGTCGGGCCTGGCACGGGGAATTGACGCCGCCTGCCACCGCGGTTCCCTTGAAGGCGGGACCATCGCTGTCATGGCGGGGGGAATCAATGAAATTTACCCGAAAGAAAACGCCCGCTTGTATAAGGCGATTGCCGAACAGGGGCTGATCATCACGGAAATGCCTTTTGGCATGCAACCGACATCCCGGCTCTTCCCTATCCGCAATCGCTTGATCGCTTCCGTCAGCCTCGGCACCGTGGTGGTGGAAGCGTCGTTGCGATCCGGCTCGCTGATCACCGCCCGTGATGCCAATGAACGCGGGCGTGAGGTCATGGCCATCCCCGGCAATCCCGTTGACCCGCGGTCGGCGGGGTGCAATTCCCTGATCCGTGATGGCGCCAATCTTGTCCAGAACGCGGATGATATTGTCGCTCTTCTGCGGTCACCGGAATTGTCGGCGCGTCAACCCGAACTGCCCCTTTCCACCAAAGCCAACCCCACCGATGAAAACCCGAAAGAGATCGCCAAAGCCCTTGAAATCATCGCCGCTAAATTAAATTTTGAGCCAACTGAGGTTGACGAATTGATCAGGCAGTGTCATTTGTCAGCATCGGTTGTAAACATTGCGCTGCTGGAACTTGAACTGGCGGGCGTGGTGGAACGGACCTTTGGCAATCGTGTGTCGAAAGTCTACAAACCGTGAAAAAGCTGAAGCTCTTGTTGCCATCACAGGGTGTTTTCAGCAAAGATAGAGTTCAGGCAAGGGTCCCTTGCGGTATTACGTTGCGCGGAGGTAAACATGAAAGTCGTTATTGTTGAATCCCCCGCCAAAGCCAAAACCATCAATAAATACCTTGGTGATGACTATCATGTGATCGCCTCTGTCGGTCATATCCGTGACCTGCCGCCGAAAGACGGTTCGGTTGATCCTGAGCAGGATTTCGCCATGAAATGGCAGATTTCCTCACGCAGCAATGAACCTGTCAGCCAGATCAAGAAAGCCGTTAAAGGCGCCAGCCGGCTTATCCTGGCCACTGACCCTGATCGTGAGGGTGAGGCGATTTCCTGGCATGTTCACGAGGTGCTGAACCAGAGCAAGGCGTTAAATGCCATCCCTGTTGAACGGGTGGTGTTCAATGAAATCACCAAAACCGCCATTCTGGATGCCATGGCGAAGCCGCGCCAGATCAATGATGAACTGGTGGATGCCTATCTTGCCCGGCGGGCGCTCGATTACCTTGTTGGGTTCAGCATTTCGCCGGTGCTGTGGCGGAAACTGCCCGGCGCCCGTTCGGCGGGCCGGGTGCAATCGGTTGCCCTCAAGCTGATCTGCGAACGCGAAGCGGAAATCGAAGCCTTCAAGGCAGATGAATACTGGACGATTGAAGCCCGGCTGAAAAAAGAAGACGGCAAAAGCTTTTCGGCGCGCCTGACCCATCTTGACGGCCAGAAGCTCGGCAAGCTGACCATCAATAACGAAGCCATGGCCATGGACGCGGTCAATATGGTCAATTCATCGCGCCTTCAGGTGGGCACGATTGAAACCAAACGCACCCGCCGCAACCCCCAGCCGCCCTTCACCACCTCGACCATGCAGCAGGAAGCCAGCCGCAAGCTCGGGTTTTCCGCATCACGCACCATGCGGGTTGCGCAGAAGCTTTATGAAGGCATCAACATCGGCACAGAAACAACCGGTCTCATCACCTATATGCGGACCGACGGGGTTCAGCTCGGGCAAGAGGCCATCACCGATATTCGTTCCGCGATCGTCGGGCTGAAGGGCGAACGTTACCTGCCCTCGACCCCGCGCATCTACAAATCCCGCGCCGCCAATGCCCAGGAAGCCCACGAAGCCATTCGCCCCACGTCCATCATGCGCAAGCCGGAAGATGTCGCGCGGTTCCTTGATGATGACCAGCGCAAACTCTATGACCTGATCTGGAAACGCACCATCGCCAGCCAGATGCAATCGGCAGAACTGGATAAAACCGCCGCGGATTTTGTTGACGGGGACGGCAAGGTGCCGTTGCGCGGCAATGGCTCGGTCATTGTCTTTGACGGGTTCCTGTCGGTTTATCGCGAAGACCGCGATGACCGCGCCGACCAGAAAACCGAAATCGCAAGCGATGAGGATGACACCAAATTGCTGCCGCCGCTTTCAAGCGGGGAGCCTTTGGACACCATCGCCACCCTGCCGGAGCAGCTTTTCACCCAGCCGCCGCCACGCTTCACCGACGCCAGCCTGGTCAAGCGCATGGAAGAGCTGGGGATCGGCCGCCCCTCGACCTACGCCAGCATCCTGTCGGTGCTGCAGGACCGCAATTACGTTGAGAAAGATCGCGGGCGGTATATCCCCGAAGATCGCGGCCGCATCGTTTCGGCTTTCCTTGAAAGCTTCTTTGCCCGTTACGTTGAGTATGATTTCACCGCGCGTCTGGAAGACGACCTTGATCGCGTCTCTGACGGCCAGCTCAACTGGAAAGACCTGCTGGAAAAAGACGATGTTCTCCTGGAACAGCATTTCTTCCCGTCCGATGATGGCGGCACCCCGATCCGCAACTGCAAGCATTGCGGGGATGGCACCCTGGGGCTGCAGCTCGGGCGCTACGGCGCCTTTATCGGCTGTTCCAACTACCCGGAATGCAAATACACCCGCCAGATCGGCCAGGAAGGCGATGACAGCAATGACATCAGCCTCGCCGCTGGGGACCATAACCTCGGCACAGATCCTGAAACCGGATTGCCGGTGATGGTCCGCAAAGGCCCCTACGGGCTATATGTCCAGCTTGGTGATGCCGAAACCAAAAAACCCAAGCGCACCAGCCTGCCAAAAAACATGGATGTGGCGGGGCTTGATCTGGCCAAAGGCCTGGCGTTGCTCAACCTTCCGCGTGAAGTCGGCATCCACCCCACCAGCGGGGAAATGATCGCCGCCGGTATTGGCCGTTATGGCCCGTTCCTGCGGTTTGGCGGCGCTTACGTCAGCATACCTGCGGATGACACGGTGATCAGCATTGGCCTCAACCACGCGGTTGAGGTGATCGACACATCCGGCAAGACCGCTGGCCGCAACCTTGGCACCCATCAGCTTGAGGGCGGCAACAGCGACGACATCAAGATCAAATCCGGGCGGTTCGGCCCCTATGTTGAGCATGACGGTATCCGCGCCACTATCCCGAAACGCTTTGATCCTGAAACCCTGACCTTCGAAGAAGCGGTTGAGCTGATTATCGCCAAAAAGGCCAAAGGCCCGGCGAAACCCCGGGGCAAGAAAGCCGCGAAAAAAGCCGCGACAAAAACTAAAGCCAACACGACGGCGAAAAAAGCCGCCACCAAAACGAAA
>JAGWAQ010000140.1 GCA_021296375.1 Alphaproteobacteria bacterium | reverse complement strand
TGATGATAATTTTCCGCACACTCAACATCTGCATGACCATGGCTTCATGATTTCGGCATTTACGGATAACAAGGAAAACTATGTTTCCCGATTAGACGAGGTTAAAAAAAGATTTGTCTGAGAAAAAAATTGTAATCTGTATCCCAACCTTCAATGAAGCAGAGAATATTGGTCGTTTGATCGATGAACTTCTGTCGTTTGATTTTGCCCCTTCAGTTGTCGTGGTTGATGACAATAGTAAGGACAATACCCAGGACGAGGTGCGCAACAAGATCAAGGCCTATGGCGGGGATCGGCTTCGCTTGCTGACCCGGACAAAAAAAGATGGTCGTGGCGGTGCCGTTTGGCATGGCTTTAAAGAGATGCAAAAACTCGATTTTGATATTTTTGTCGAAATGGATGCGGATTTCTCCCATGATCCGAAAGATCTGATGAAAGGCATCGAGCTGATTAGCGACACCTCAGCACTTGTTGTTGGGGCTCGTTATCCCCATGGTAAAATTATCGGCTGGCCATTCAAACGTCGGCTGTTAAGCCGTTTTGCCAATCTGTTGGCAAGGATCCTCATCACGCCATCGATCCATGATTACACAAATGGCTATCGTATTTATACGGCTGAAACTGTTAGCCTGATCAATGCAGTAGGCTTTAAGTACAAAGGCTTTATCTTGTTGAGTGAAACAATTGCCATCTGTCTTGTTAACAACCGCAGGATTGAGGCATTCCCTATCACTTTCCGCGATCGTTCAAAAGGCAATAGCAGTGCTACCTTATCTGAGGTCATCCGATCACTTTTAGCTATTTTTGATATTGCCATCGGATTGCGAAACGGCCGCTATGTTATGACTGAGACCAATGACAGGTAATATTATTGTTATTGGTGGCCACGGCAGCTTGGGCAAACATTTGCCCGCGCAACCTGGGCTTATTGTTTCTGATCTTCGCCTCGAAGCCAGTGCCGATGAGCTGACCGCCGCTTTCACTCAAGGTAATATCAGTACGGTCATTAACTTTGCCGCCATGACCGACCCCGCAATATGTGAGGCGAACCCGCAATTGACATATGCGATCAATGCCGATGCGGTGGAAAAACTTTACCAAGCCGCGTCCAACGCGGGATGCCGGAAATTCGTTCAAGTGTCGACTTCACATGTTTACGGTGTCTCATCAGAGCTTAAATATTTTGCCACCGACGACCCCTGCCATCCGCGATCCGTTTACGGGAAATCAAAACGTCAGGCGGAAGAACGGCTTTTGAAACTGGCTGAGGACTCAACCACCGAAATGTCTATTGTCAGGATTTTCAGTGTTGTATCGACGCAATTGCGTGAGGGTTTTCTTTACAAGAACTTGATCAATCGTGCTAAATCTAAAGACTACTCAAGTATCCAGGGCCTTAATTCTGTGAGGGATTTTATCCACGCAAAAGATGCAGTGGCGATTGTCATGAAAGCCGCCGAGACACCAAACTGCCCCGTGATCATTAACGCCTGTTCGGGTAAGGGCACCTCGATCCGATCGTTGGTTGAGCAGGTCTATACAGAATATGGCGCTGACCCGCATCAGATTGAAAACTTCTTTGATGAATCAGAAGACGGTGATTACCTCGTCGGCGAACCGTCTTCGCCTTTTATAGACTCTGCCGACTTCCAAAGTGACAGACTATAATGCTTTTATTGAAGATCTATAATCTCAGCTCTCAGATCATTGACCGGTTTACATTAGGGCTGTTGCCAAAATCACTTATTGGCTTTGGTGTGATTGGGCTGTTTGGATATTGCACGCATTTTGCGGTGTTGTTTTCTGTCAATGTATTCACCAGCAATTTTTATATCTGTCACTTTCTTGCGTCACTGACGGCCCTCACTCAAAACTATATTTTGAACCGCAATCTCAATTTTAAATCTGACGATAGATCCACTTTTGATTTTATCAGTAAATATTTTCGCTTTGTGTTAATCACCTCCCCCGGGATAATTCTAGGCGGGGTTACGGTCGGTCTGATAGGGATTGAGGCTGGGCTGGCACTGGCCGTGATGAGCTTGTTGGCGTCGCTGATCGATTTTATATTGCGCTATTTATTGTCGAGGTTCTGGATCTTCAAACCCTGAAGGGGCGTTACCATAAAACAACTTCGCATTCTTTTGGGATGGCTTTGAAGGGAAGTGTTATTGCAGCACCTGTTCCCCCCGCCTTCCGTCGCGCAACTTGGTCTCGACATTGCTTTCGTTTCTGTGTATACAGTCTTTGGTCCCCCACCAACATGCTAACCTCTTTTTAAAGGTATCGTGATGAGCACTTATCTTGATCTCGTTGCGCGCAAAGCTGAAACCATCAAGGCTGGTGGGTCGGGCTGGACCGCAATTAATGCTGAATACGCTGCACGCATGGAGCTGCAGAATCGCTTCAAAACCGGCATCGATGTGGCCAAATACACCGCCGACATCATGCGCAAGGATATGGCGGAATATGACGCCGACAGCAGCAAATACACCCAATCCCTGGGTTGCTGGCATGGTTTTACCGCCCAGCAGATGATGATGGCGGTCAAGCGCCACCGCAAGACCACCAACAAGTCTTACGTCTATCTGTCGGGCTGGATGGTCGCCGCCCTTCGTTCCGAGTTCGGCCCATTGCCGGACCAGTCGATGCATGAGAAGACCGCGGTTCCCGGCCTGATCGAGGAGATTTACACTTTCCTGCGTCAGGCAGATGCGCGCGAGCTGCGTCATCTGTTTGTTGATCTTGATAACGCCCGCGCCAATGGCGGTGATGTTGATGCCGCTCTTGCCGCTATCGACAATCACGAAACCCATGTGGTGCCGATCATCGCTGATATCGACGCCGGGTTCGGCAACGAAGAAGCGACTTACCTGCTGGCCAAGAAGCTGATCGAAGCTGGCGCTTGCTGCATCCAGCTTGAAAACCAGGTGTCGGACGCCAAGCAGTGCGGCCACCAGGACGGCAAGGTGACGGTTCCGCATGAAGACTTCCTGTCGAAGATCAACGCCGTTCGTTACGCGTTTCTTGAGCTGGGTGTCGACAATGGCGTGATCGTCGCACGGACGGACAGCCTCGGCGCCGGCCTGACCCAGAAAATTCCGGTGTCCCAGACCGCGGGTGATCTGGCTGATCAGTACAACGCCTACCTCGAGCTTGAAGAAATCACGGATCTGTCCAGCCTCAAGCAAGGCGAGCAGGTGGTGACGCAAGGCGGCAAGACCTACAAGCCGGTTCGTCTGCCGAACGGCCTTTACGCTTTCCGTGATGGCACAGGCGAAGACCGCTGTGTGCTGGATGGCATCACCTCGCTTCAGAACGGCGCCGATATGCTGTGGATTGAAACCGAACGTCCTCACGTTGGTCAGATCGCGGGCATGGTCAACCGTATCCGTGAAGTCGTGCCGAACGCCAAGCTTGTTTACAACAACTCCCCGAGCTTTAACTGGACCCTGAATTTCCGCAATCAGGTCCATGAAGAATGGGTGGCCGCGGGCAAGGATGTGTCGGCATACCCTGACCCAAGCGCCAACCCGCAAGCGCTCATGGACCCGCAGTTTGATGACAGTGAACTGGCGGCGGAAGCGGATAAGCTGGTGCAGTCCTTCCAGAAGGACGGCTCACGTGATGCCGGCATCTTCCACCACCTCATCACCCTGCCGACTTACCATGACACCGCGCTCAGCACCGACGTGCTGTCCGAAGGCTATTTCGGTGATCTCGGGATGCTGGCTTATGTTCGTGATGTCCAGCGTCGTGAAATTCGCCGCGGCATGTCGTCGGTCAAGCACCAGGACCTGGCGGGCTCCAACATCGGGGATGACCACAAGGAATATTTCTCCGGTGACATGGCGCTCCTGGCTTCCGGTGAAGACAACACCATGAATCAGTTCTAGGGGAATCAGTTCCAGGGGAATCCGTTCCAGGGGAATCCGTTCCAGTGGAATCCGTTCCAGGGGAATCCGTTCCAGGGGAATCCGTTCTAGGGGAATCCGTTCCAGAACAGCACTGTTCGGATGATATTTACAGATGAGGCTCGTTTCGGAGGGCCTCATTTTTTTGGCTGTGGTTATGTTGCCGGATTACTGGGCCAGTTTCCGGGCCAGGTCACGGTTGATGAGCGCGTCAAAAGCGATCCGCATCTGGGGGTTGGTGGTCAGGGTTTTGGCCAGCTGGCTGGTTGGCCAGCGCACCGCCATGACGCCGCTTGTCAGGTGAACATCAGCCGTCGCCGGCTTCTTCATCAGGAACGCCAGCTCGCCGATAAAGACCCGTCCCCCGGCGCTGAAGCGGCGATTGCCGCGGGTGATCTTCGCCTCA
>JAGWAQ010000008.1 GCA_021296375.1 Alphaproteobacteria bacterium | reverse complement strand
CAATCGTCTGGTGAATATAGGTTTTCTGGGGGCCGGGGTAATATATGGGGCTGTCAATATATTCGGTCCGCGATTCATCATGATAACGGTCCCAGCCTTCCCCGTTGTTATTCACGCGGGTGTTGTTGAGCAGATAATCCGACGTCACCTCGACCGTGTTATAGACCAGCTTGTCAGGCAGAATATTGTTGCTGAGGGTCACTGCCGTCGGCGCGTCGTTGGCGTCGGTCACGCCGAAAGTCACCGTCTTTGTCTTGCTCTTGCCTGAAGGTTTGGTGCCGCGCACATTGATCGAATAGGTGGGGTTGCTTTCAAAATCAGGCACCGCCCCTTGCTTGAGGTAGATCACGCCATCGCTGGAAATACTGAACAGATTGCTGTCATCACCGGTGATGCTGTAGGTCAATTTATCGGCATTTTTACCGAGCGACGTGACGCTGCCAACCTGGACAGCCTGCGTCGTGTCCACCCCTTCGCTGAAGGTGCTGGCTGATGTGGTGAAGCCAAACTGGTTGTCGTTGGTCGAGCTGCCCTGACCGGAGATCGAACCCGGCGATGCGGAAGTGCCGCCAGCAAACCCTTGCTGGGCAAAACTTTCCGGGGCAAACCCTTCCTGGCCATCCTGACCTTGGCCATTTTGGCCTTGATCATTTTGACCTTGATCATTTTGACCGGCGATCAAGCCACCACCTGCTGTGCCATCGGTATTGATTTTGGTGGGCAGAAATTCATCACCACTGTCATCACGCGACGACAAGGCGCCCAGCACAACCGCATCAAAACCCTGACGACGCTGACGGCGACGTTGCTGGCGCTTCTTCTTTGCGAGCAACCGCAATTTCCTTTTGAACTTGCGCAGGTTCTTCAGCTCACCGCCTTTGCCGATATCAAGGCCCCAGCCCGACCGGTTCAACTCTTGCTTGCCCGCAGATGTCCCAACACTGGCCATCCCTGAAAGCAGCACGACGTTGGACGCCTCCGCCCCGACCTGGCCGGTCAACTCGCCCTGATTGATATCCACCTGAGCCGATTTGATGTTGACGGTCACCGCGTCATCCTGCTGGCCAAGCCGGCCGGTGAGGATGCGGAAATTGCCGCGATCAATATTGAGGTTGAACTTGCCGCCAGCCGCGACACTGCCGCCAGCCCCGCCGGCAAAGCGATAGGAATCAATGCGCGCCAATGTGCTTTCCCCGAGGGAAACAACCGATTGATCCAGCATCATGATCTGGGCCTGCGCGCCGGTGTCGGTTTCAATCCGGTCGCCTTCAAAAATAGCCGACCCCGCCGACAGTGGCTCGCGGGTCTGGCCAGCGGCCCCATCAATGACACGAAAGACATCCCCTTCACTGGCGAGAAGAACACCAGACCGTTCTTGGCTTTGGGCAAAGCCTGTCACGGGCATAACCATCACGGCGAGGAGTGATGACAACACGAGGAAAACCTTGGGCAAAAATGATGATCTGGACATGTCAAAAACCAATCTGGGGAAAAACTATCTTTGTGGTAGTTCATTATCCTTTTGATAGGAAATCACATTGCTGTGATCGCGGGTTAATAGGTGTTCACCGTCACTCCGATATGGAATTCGGCGCTGTCTTTGTCGTAGTTGCTGAGGCTCGATTCAACAGAGCTGTAACTGGCTTTCGCGGTCAGGCTGGCGGAGGTGCTTTCGCCCTGACGCAAGGGAACCGTCAGGTTAAGCGCACCGGTACTCGACACATCCTCGCGTTTGGTGGCGCTGACCAAGCTGTCGGCAATGCGGTAATGCACCCATTCCCGTATAGCCGACAGGCCGATAATGGCGCGGGTAAAGGTCGTTGAGGTGGAAAAACTCATCGAACGGCTGGTGTTCTGATACACTTCCGCTTCGGGGTCAGCGCGGGAATAACTGCCGGAAAGCTGGACCGGTTGATCAAAAATTTCGGATGAGGCGGAGACCGTCACGGTATTGGTAAAGCCGTTGTAATCGCGGGCCGAGCCACGGGCCAGGGTGTCAAAATTATTGCTGTGGGAAGTTTCGGCAAAGGCCGTCAAGTTCATTTTCGGGACCACCGACGTGCTGATCTGGCCATAGCCTGAGGTCGAGGTGCTGTAGGTTTCCTCATTAACCACAACATTGGAGATTTTTGTCCCGACAATAATCGGCGGTTCAAATCTTTGGTGGTATTCCATCGACAGTTGCAGGCTGGTCAGATCACCGGGGTCATAAAACAGATAGTCGCGATGATAGGCCACAGCGGTTGCCTCAAGGGCACGGGGGCTTTGGCTGGGCAAGGCATAACTCACCTTACCCATTACCATGGTGTCATAAAATGCTTCGGAATCATCACTGGCATCATTGGTGATCTCAATATCTGACAGCAGGATGGTTTGACTGCTCGACGCGCCGCGGGGGTTTTTGGCCGACCCGCGGTTGAAAGAAAACGCCGCGCTGTAACGCCATTGGGATTCCGCCCTTGTGATCGCATCCAGGATAGTATTGACCCGCACCAGCATTTCCGCAGGCGTGCTGTTGTCGTTTTGCAATTCCGTTAAGGTGAATTTCGCCGATGTTAAATTGCCAAGGTTGAACTGCACTTCCGACAATAACACCCGCGCAAGTTTACTGTCAGGATCAAGGATCAGAATACGTTCAAGCGAAGCCGAGGCGCCCAGCAAATCTCCGGTACGGGTTTGTTCTTCGAGCAGGGTAAAATTTTTTTCAAGGTTGGTGGGGTCATCAATGACCGCTTCCAGTAACGAGTCAAGTCGTGCCGCGGACACATCTTGGGCGTTGGAAAACTGCGTTGTAAACAGAAGAACGGCTAAAATTACGCCTACATGGTTGGGGTAAAAAGAGATAAAAATACCGCCACCGAATAATTAAAAACTAACTATCCTAAAGGGCTAATTTATCATCCCGAAAGAATTATTTTCCTAATCATCTTAAAAGCGACTATTATTCATCTATTTTACATAATTTGCCCCAGCAGTGAGACCGCCACATGATGCATCACGCGGCCTTCTGTCACAAATGCGGGAATCGCAGCTGACCACAGGCCGATGTAATTGCCGATCATAAATGCCTTGTGACTGGCCAGCCCGCGCTTGCCTTTAACAACGCGAATGGAGATCACCGCCATGATCATCCCGAAGATCACCCAGATCGACAGCCCATGGATATAGCTGAAACTCTCCCCGATCCAGAACGAGGTGACAGCAACATAGAGCATCAGCCCGGCCCAGATACGGCCCAGCAATTTATGGTGGCGGGTGCCTTTTTTCCGGGTCAGGACCACCGCGCCAAGACCAAGGCTGAATACCGCCGCAATGGCGTGGCTGATGATCACCGGATTGATGACCATGGCATCAGGACTGCCAAACATCAGGACTGCCAAACATCAGGATTGCCAAACATAGTGTTGTCTTTCTATGACGCGGGGTCAGGATTTCTTCGGGTAAAGCGCGTCAATACGCTCACCGTAAACCTCGCGAATGACGTGGCGGCGGGCCTTCAGGGTCGCCGTCATCTGCGCATTATCAACCGTAAAGGCTTCATCAGCAATCAGAAAACGCCGCACCTGCTCCAGCTTTGACAAACGGTGATTGGCACGTTCAACCGCTTCCGCCACCGCTTTCTGGACAGCTTTTGCGTCAGCGGCATTATCAACCAGTGATGGTGATGGCACAATGACAGCCGCCAGCCACGGCTTTTTATCACCATCCACCATGGCCTGTTCAATCTCGGGTTCCATGGTCAGGATGCCCTCAACACGGCTCGGGGCGATGTTGTCGCCGCCGGAATTGACAATAATGTCTTTCTTGCGGCCGGTGATGGTGATGAAGCCGTTGTCGTCAATCGACCCCAGGTCACCGGTATGGAGCCAGCCGTTAACGATGGTCTCGTCCGTAGCCGCCTTGTCTTTCCAGTACCCTTTCATCAGCAGATCACCACGGACAATAATTTCCGTTTCATCGGTAAGCTTGACCTCAACCCCCTGCACGGCGGGGCCAACGGTTTCAATCTTGATGCTGCCGGGGCGGTTGGCGGAGATCAGCGGAGACGCTTCAGTCTGGCCGTAACCCTGCAGGATATTGACCCCAAGCCCCATGAAGAAACCGCCGATTTCAGGATTAAGCGCGGCACCGCCAGAAATAAAGAACTGAAGACGGCCGCCAAGGCGCATCTTGACTTTTTTGCGCACCAGCTTGTCGAGCAAAGGATTAATCAGCGCTTCGCCAACAGACAGGCGTTCCCCGTTCATCCGCTTGATGCCAATCCGAACCGCCGCGTTGAAGAGTTTTTCCGACACCCCGCCCTTGGCCTTGACGCCGCGGGTGATGCGATCATGCAGGACTTCGTAAAGACGCGGCACCGCTGTCATCAGGGTCGGGGAAACTTCCGCAAGGTTATTGGCGATCTGGTCGGCGCTCTCACAGTACCAGACTTCGGAACGTGTCTGGAACGGCAGATGCATGCCGGCGGTATGTTCATAGGAATGGGACAAGGGCAACAGCGACAGGAAGCGCTGGTCTTCCGCCACATCACCTTCCTTCAGCAGGTCAATAGCGGCGGTGATATTCGCCTGAATGGATTTATGGGTCAGCATCACGCCCTTCGGACGGCCGCCGGTGCCTGAAGTATAGATGAAACAGCAAACGTCATCAGCATCAAGCCCCGCGACCCTGTCATCAAGATCAGCAGGGCCATCAACCTTGGCCAGCTCTTCGGACCAGTCCAGCACCTTGAGGGATTTGGAGCTGCGGCTTTTGGTTTCGCCATCCATGACGATCATGGTTTTCAGCCCACTGCACTGGCTGGCGGCACGGGACACGCTATCCGCCAGGCTGCCCCCTGAGGTGATGCCAACAACGGCTTCCGAATGCGACATGATGTAATAGAAATCATCTTCGGTATTGGTCACAAAAGCTGGCACCACAATCGCGCCAATCGCCATAATGGCCAGATCCGCCACTGCCCATTCCGGACGGTTTTCCGCTGACACAAAAACCTTGTCGCCAGGCTTGACCCCGAGACCAAGCAGCACCCCCGCAAGGCGCCGAACCTGATCTTCGGTTTCCTTAAAGGTCATGGGGGTCCATTCGCCGGATTTCTTGGCCACCAGCAGGGTTTTGTCAGGGTCTTGCGATGCCGCTTCAAAAAATGACCCGGGAAGGTTAGAAGTGCCGTTAACGCCATAACGCAATGTTGGTTCAGCCATGGTATAAATCCAATCAAACAAACTTGCCCGCACCGCAAAGCGCAGAGCTGTTAAAAAAACAAGAAAATATTATTAAAAGGAATTACCCTCGGCGCAAGCATAACCGTAATTGCCATGGAAATTTCTGAAGAGGTCACCCCTTAACGATGATCAGCGCAATGTATCAATCCGGCTTTACCGCGCTCGCCCACCGTGGCGGGGGCAAGGAAGAATTTGAAAACTCGCCACGGGCGTTTCGCCATGCCATGGACCTGGGTTATGCTGTCATTGAGACCGATGTTCAGGTTTCCGCTGATGGCACGATTTACATTTTTCATGACGACACGCTCGACCGCACCACCACGGGGCATGGCGTGTTCAGTGCCAAAACCGACAAAGAACTGGCCGCCCTCACCCTCAATAATGGTGAGGCCATCCCCCGCTTGCTGGACCTGCTCACGGCCTGCCCCGGGGTGATCTTTAATATCGACGTTAAAACTGATGACGGCATTGACGCCATGGCCGGTTTCCTCAACACCCATGGCCATCATGACCGGATTTGCCTGGCGTCGTTTTCCACCAAGCGGCTCAACCAGATCCGCCGCAAGCTGGACAAACCCTGCGCCATGTCAGGGGGCCAGATGGATGTGCTGCGGCTTTACCTCGGGGCGTTTGGCCTGCCCATGGGTCGGCCTGATGTCGTTGCCGCGCAAGTGCCGGTGTCGGCCTATGGGCTGACCATCATCACCCCGCGCTTTCTGCGCCATTGCCGCAAGCTGGACATCGCCGTTCATGTCTGGACGATTGATGATGCCGCTGAAATGACGCGGCTGATCGACCTCGGGGTTGATGGCATCGTCACCGATTGCCCGAGCCAGCTGAAAGACATTGCCCTACATAAGAAGGTCTGGCGCGAAGAGGGCTGACGCAAAAGGGGCTGGCGCGAAGAGGGCTGACGCGAAAGGGGCTGACACAAAAGGGGCTGGCGTCAGCAGTAGCGTTCAACCCCGTTCCATTGCCCCGCGGAATAACGGTCCCCGTGGGCCCAGCCTGGCGGCAGAATAGCGTTGATCGCGGCCATGTCATCCGCCGTCAGCTTAACTTCGGCGGCGGCGATCAATTCCTTGAAATGCGTGACCGACCTTGTGCCGGGGATCGGCAGAATATGATCATCCTGATGCAGAAGCCACGCCACGGCGAGGGTTGATGCCGCCATCCCCAGATCAGCCGCCAATTCCCGAAACGCTTTTGTGGCCTTGATGTTGGCGCTCAGGCAGGGGTCGATAAACCGCGGATTAACCGCCAGAAACGGCATATCCTTGATGACGTCGGCAGTGTGCGGCTTATCCGTCAGCAGTCCTCGCCCCACAGGGGAAAACGCCACCATCGCCGCCCCCAGTTTTTTGGTCGCCTGCACCACCCCCAGTTCCGGCCCGCGGGTGGAGAGGGAATATTCCGATTGCACGGCGGCGACAGGCGCAAGACGAGCGATCTCGTTAATCGTGGTGGGGGCGATTTCCGAGAAGCCGAAGCTCTTGATCTTGCCCGCCGTCATCATCTCTGTCAGCGTTCCCACGGTTTCCGCGAGCGGAACGTCAGGGTCGCGGCGGTGGATGTAGTAAAGATCGATCGCCTCTACCCCCAGGCGGCGCAAGCTTTGGTCAAGTTCAGCCTTGAGGTAATCGCGGGTGTTGTTGAACGGCCGCTCGTCGCTGGTGCGGTCAATCCCCCCTTTGCTGGCGATGGTGAAGAAATCCTGCGCCCGCGCCCCCTGTTTTTTCAGGAACGAGCCGATCGCTTCTTCCGATTGCCCCATGCCATAAATATTGGCGGTGTCGAGGTGATTGACCCCGTGGTCAATCGCCGCCGACAGCACCGCGTGGCTTTGCTCTTCAATGGCGGGGCCATAGAAATTTGAAAACGACATGGCGCCTATCCCGATGGGATGAACCTGGGGGCCATTGCGACCGAGAGAACGAGGGGAAATGCCGGGCATGGTCTGCTCCTGGGGAAGGGGTAAACGAAATTGTCATATACATAACCTGCCCCCAAGGGTATATCCCCCATAGAGTTTTGACAAATGGATCAGGTGAACCATGGCCCCGAAAAATGTTGATGTTGCGGTGATTGGCGCCGGCGCGGCGGGGATGATGGCCGCCGCCACCGCTGGCCAATACGGCAAATCCGTCTGGCTGGGGGACCACCGCCCCAACCCGGGCGAGAAAATCCGCATTTCCGGCGGCGGGCGGTGCAATTTCACCAATATCCACAGCCGGGCGGAAAACTTTCTTTCCGCCAACCCGCATTTCGTCAAATCTGCGCTGGCGCAATACACCGCCCGGGATTTCATCGATATGGTGGAACGCCACGGTATCGCCTATCATGAAAAAAAGCTCGGGCAATTGTTTTGTGATCATTCCGCCAGGGACATCATCACCATGCTGGTCGACAATTGCCGCGACGCCGGGGTTGAGCTGGCCCTCAACACCAGCATTGATGGCGTCAGCCATGACGGCGGGCGCTACCGGCTGACCACATCATCCGGCGTTATTGACGCCCGCGCCCTGATCGTCGCCTGCGGGGGATTGTCGATCCCGAAAATTGGCGCGACAGGGTTCGGCTATGATCTGGCCAGGCAGTTCGGCCATGAAATCATCCCCACCCGCGCGGCGCTTGTCCCCCTGACCTTTGATGATGATCTGCTCGACCAATGCCGGGACCTGGCGGGGGTTTCCGTTGATGCGCGGGTCAACTCCACCGCCATGGGGTTTCAGGAAGGCTTGCTGTTCACCCATCGTGGCTTGAGCGGGCCATCGGTGCTGCAAATTTCATCCTATTGGCAGGACGGTGAAGATATTGCTGTTGACCTGGCCCCCGACACCGACGCCCGGGATGCCCTGATCACCATGAAACGCCAGCACCCGAAGCAGGATTGCGCCACCGCCCTGTCGAAACTTCTGCCCAAGCGGTTGGCGCAAAGCGTCATGGCGGGAAGCGGGATCACGACGCCGCTGGGGGAAACGCCGGATCGCGCCATCGAAGCTTTGGCCAATACCGTCAACAACTGGCAAGTGACGCCAGCGGGATCCGAAGGCTACCTCACCGCAGAAGTCACCCTTGGAGGGGTTGATACCCATGGTCTTAATTCCAAAACCATGGAAAGCCGCCACCACCCGGGGTTGTTCTTTATTGGTGAGGTTGTTGATGTCACCGGCCACCTCGGGGGGTATAATTTCCAGTGGGCCTGGTCATCAGGTTTTGTGGCGGGACAAAATGCGTGACGCGGCTGGCGCCATCGTGCCATAGTTACCCAGTCACATCTGGCGTGATTTTGTTTGACCATCGACCTGGAGGAAAGCCCCATGTTGCTGCCGCCTTTTGACCAAGCCCAACAATTGTTCCGAGGGAACCTGCACGGGCATTCCACCCATTCCGACGGGCAATTGTCTGCCGCCGCGGTGGTGGAACATTATGCCGGTGCAGGCTATGACTTCACCTGCCTTTCCGACCATCTCTGGGGCAGCAGCTATTTCGCCGCTGACACCATCCTTGATACATCAGACCTTGATCGTGATGATTTCATCACCATCACCTCAGCGGAATTGCATTGCCGCGGCAAGCTCTATGATCAGGACGGGCTCTGGCATATTGTCGCCAATGGGCTGCCTGTTGATTTCGCCTGCGCCACGGAAGATGAAACCGCGCCTGAACTCATCACCCGGGCCATTGAGGCCGGGGCTTATGTCACCATCGCCCATCCCGAATGGTATGGCATGACCAGCGATGAGGCGATGACCATCGCCAATGCCCATGGGGTGGAAATCTACAACCATTCCTGCGCCGTCACCTCGGCGCGGGGGTCCGGCATCGCGGCGGCGGATCTGCTGCTCAACAACGACAAGCGCATCAGCTTTACCGCCACCGATGATAGCCATTTCACCGGTGGCGACTGGAGTGGCGGCTGGGTCTATGTCGCCGCCGATAACCTGAACGCGGAAGAGATCGTTTCAGCCCTCAAGGCTGGTCGTCATTATTCATCCTCTGGCGCGACGTTCAATTACATCGCCCTTGAAGGCGATACGCTGATCATTGATTGCAATCCCGTGGCCTCCATCACCATCAGCGGCCAGGGTCATCTTGCCCTTCATCAACAAGGCCGCAATCTGACTTATGCGGAATTTGATCTGTCCGGCTTTAAATCGAATTATTTCCGCGTCACCATTCGTGACCATTGCGGGGGGATGGCCTGGTCCAACCCCTATTTCCGCGATACATTGAACGACTGACCAGCAACCACAAGAGAGTGCCATGACTTCTTCTGACCTGCATTTGATCGACGGGCTTTCGGCAACGGAAGTTGCGCTGTCCACTGTTGAGGACGGGCTTACGGGGACGCTGTATGTGTCGTCATGCCCGGGCTTTGCCAAGGATGACGAGCCGAACGAGGCGCGCAAACAGGCCCATCTCGATTTCCTCACCGATCAGGGGATTGAGCTGGTGGTCGCCCTGACCCCTGATGATGAGCTTGAACGGCTCGGGGTTGGTGATATGCCCCGGCGCATTATGGACGCGGGCATCAATTGGGTTCAAGCACCCGTGGTGGACCGCTCCACCCCCGACACGGACCAGCTCGCCCTTTATATCGCCGCCATGGATCGCGTCGCCAAGGTGCTTGAAGCTGACGGCAAGGCCCTGGTTCATTGCCGTGGCGGCACTGGCCGTGCCGGTAAAACCGCCGCCATTATGCTGATGCGCTATGGCATGGAGGCTGATGATGCCATCACCCTGATGCGAAGCCGGCGCAACGGATGCGTGGAAACGCCGGAACAAGAGGCGTTCGTGCGGGCCTATAAGGACTGACCATGGCCTTTACCCTGTCGCTTGATCAAGGCACGTCATCAAGCCGCGCGATTGTTTTTGAAGACGAGCTGACGGCGGTGGCCAGCAGTCAATTTGAATTCACCCAGCATTACCCGTCGTCGGGTTGGGTTGAGCATGACCCCAGGGATATCCTGACCACCACCATCACCGCGGCACGCAACGCGATGGCCAAGGCCAGGGTCACGGCCGCCGATATCGCCGCTATTGGAATCACCAACCAGCGGGAAACCGCCATTATCTGGGATCGCTCGACGGGGGTTCCCCTCGCCCGCGCATTGGTCTGGCAAGATCGGCGCACCGCGGAATTTTGCGCGCGCCTGAAGGCATCGGGCCATGAGGAGATGATCACCGCGAAAACCGGATTGCTGCTCGACCCGTATTTCTCTGCCAGCAAGATCAGCTACCTGCTCGATACCGTTCCAGGCGCCCGCGCCCGCGCCGAAGCCGGAGAGTTGGCGTTTGGCACCGTCGACAGCTGGCTGATCTGGACCCTGACCGATGGCCAGACCCACAAGACCGACGCCACCAACGCCAGCCGCACCATGCTTTACAACATCCACAACGGCGAGTGGGATGATGAGCTCTGCCGGTTGTTCCGTATTCCGAAAGCTATTCTGCCGCAAGTGATGAATTGCATTGATGATTTTGGCACCACCAGCCCTGACTTTTTTGGCGGTGCGATCGCCATTCGCGGCGTGGCGGGGGACCAGCAATCGGCGCTGATCGGCCAGGGCTGTGTTGAGCCGGGGATGATGAAATCCTCCTATGGCACGGGGTGTTTTGCCTTGCTGAACACCGGCACCACCGCAGTCGCCAGCCGCTCGAAACTGCTGACCACCATCGGTTATCAATTTGATGGGGTTCCGCATTACGCGCTCGAAGGGTCAATCTTTATTGCCGGCGCGGTGGTGCAATGGCTGCGGGATGGCTTGAAAATCATCCGCCAGGCCAGTGATGTCGGCCCGCTTTCCCAGAAATCAAAACAGGATGATGTTATTATCGTTCCAGCCTTTACCGGCCTTGGCGCGCCCTATTGGCAACCGCAATGCCGCGGGGCTGTTTTCGGCATCACCCGCGACACCTCACCCCAGGATTTCGCCCTTGCCGCCCTCAGGTCAGTGGCGTTTCAAACCCGCGATCTGCTCGACGCCATGATGGCGGATGGCGGCATCTGCCGTGATCAGGCGATGATCCGTGTCGATGGCGGGATGGTGGCCTCCGCACCTCTGCTCCAGCATATCGCGGATATCGCCGGGGTGGTGGTCGATCGCCCCGACTTTATCGAAACCACCGCCCTGGGGGCGGCCTGGCTGGCGGGGGCTGGCGGCGGAATTTACCCTGATCAACATGGCATTAACGTTATGCGGAAATCAGACCGCATCTTCACCCCGTCAATAGATGACACCAAACGCGAGGCTGATTACGCCGCCTGGCAAGCCGCCATCCGCGCCACCATCACGGCGGCGGAACGGGGTTAATCCTGCCGCCACGATCAGTCCATCAACAACGGGTCTGAGGCGACACGGATCGGGGCGGTCAAGGCCGACAGTCGCAACAGCTGATTCCCCTCGGCATCAAAATTATCATCCGAAAGCCAGCGTTCAAACGCCGCCTTCAGTTCAGGCCATTCCTTGTCGATGATCCCGAACCACGCCGTATCCCGATTGCGGCCCTTGGCGATAGACGCTTGCCGGAACACCCCTTCAAAGGAAAAGCCGAGCCGCTGTGCCGCCGCCCGTGACTTGCGATTAAGGGCATTGCATTTCCATTCATAGCGGCGATAGCCTTGCTCAAACGCCCAGCGCATCATCAGGAACATGGTTTCTGTTGCCGCGACGGTGGATTGCAGAGACGGCGCGTAATTGATATGCCCGACTTCGATCGAGCCTTCCACGGGGTTGATCCTGAGGTAACTGGCCACCCCCACCGCCTGGCCTGTGCTGTTGAGGCGGATGGTGAAGAAATGAGGGTCGCCCGCCGCGGTATTGACCTTGATCCATTCGGCATAAGCGGCGGCGTCTTCAAACGGCCCGTACGGCAAGTAAGACCAAATCGCATGGTCGGTGCTGCCGTCAAAACTGGCCTGCAGGTCAGGGGCATCAGCCGCCACCAGAGGCGCCAGGGTAACGTGGCGACCTTCAAGGCGCAGTTGTTTGGGGTAACGGGCGGGGGTGTACTCCACCTTCGCCCCGAACATCTTGTCATCGGTCATCACCGCCCCCTATTCTGTTGACAGGATAACCATCTTATCTCGATTAATCCTGAATGGAGACACGTTCCCCATGCTTGAGGATGATGAAATCCTGCCCCTCAAGTCTAGCTTCTTCGAGCGCACGGCGCAACCGTTGCGGCGGCTCATTCATCGGCTCCAGCGTCAGTTTATACGTTCCCCAATGGATCGGCACGGCTTTTGTTGCCCCGACATCTTTGAGGATTTGCACCGCTTCTTCGGGGTTGACGTGGGAAGCGCGCATGAAGTCCCGCGGGTCATAGGCACCGATGGGAATGGCCGCAAGGTCAGGCGCGCCCAGCCGCGCGCGGGTTTCCACAAAATCCCGTGAATAGCCGGTGTCGCCCGCAAAGTAGAATTTGAAATCCTGCCATTCGGCCATCCATCCCGCCCACAGGGTTTCGTTGCGATCGGACATTGACCGTGACGACCAGTGCTGGACAGGGGTAGCCGTCAGGCGCATCCCGTCAACTTCCGTGTTCTGCCACCAATCGAGTTCACGGACATTGCTGACCCCCCAATCGTTCAGCACCGCCTTAAGCCCGAGCGGCACCACAAACACCAGTTCAGGTTGACGGCGCGACAGCTCTTGCACCGCCGCTTTATCAAGGTGATCGTAATGGGAATGCGAGATCACCACGACGTCGATCGGCGGCAGGTCCGCGAGTTTGAACGGCACCGGGGTAACGCGTTTCGGCCCCGCAAAACTGAACGGCGAGGCACGATCCGCAAAAACCGGATCGGTCATGATGGTCTGGCCGCCATGGGAAACAATCACCGTGGAATGCCCCACCCATAACACCTCTTCAGCCAAGGTGGCCAGTTCCGCCCTGGTGCTGGTGATCAACGGGAAGCCGGATTTTTCATAAGGGTCATCGGCGCGGGTCATGTAGTTATAGGCCAAGCCCATCAAATCGCCGAAACTTTTATCGTTGCGAACACCATTGGGGTTCTGGAAGGTCATGGTCTCTTCCTCGAACTGTGGCGAATCATAAACAGGCATGGACGAACATCCTCCAAGAACAAGAGCCATAACAACCGCACCCCATTTGTAAAGAGGGCCAGGATTCAGGGATAGGGGGAAAATCATTATCAATCGCAATATGTGTATTTTAATTAATTCTAATGTATATGGTTTTTCGGTTAAGGTGAAGCCTTGCGATTGAACCGCCAAAGGCAGATGATTACACTATTGCCATCACAAAGGGGGGCCCCATGCCGCAAGTCACTGTTCTGAACCATCCACTCGTTGACGTGAAGATGACCACCTTGCGTGATGCCGCGACGCCCGCCTATCGGTTCCGCCAGACGCTGCATGAAATGGCCGCGTTGATGAGCGCTGAGGTGTTCAGGCATCTTGAGGTTCAACCGGTTGATGTCACCACTCCTCTTGAGGTGACGACCGGCGCCGCTCTGCCCCCGTATGCGCCTTGCCTTGTGTCCATCCTGCGGGCGGGGAACGGCTTGACCGATGCGTTTCTGAATATTTTTCCCGAAGCGGCGGTTGGTCATCTCGGCATGGAGCGTGACCACGACACCCATCAGGCGCGGGCGTATTACGAAAAACTGCCACCAGCGATTGAAAAACGGCAGGTCATCTTGATTGACCCGATGCTGGCGACGGGGGGATCGGCCGTCATGGCGGCGGCACAATTGCGTTCACGCGGGGTCAGGGATATTGTCTTCACCGCCCTTGTTGCCGCCCCTGAAGGGGTGACAGCGTTCCATAACGCGCATCCTGATATTCCGGTGATCACCGCCGCCATGGACCGTGAGCTGAATGACAATTGCTATATTCTGCCTGGCCTGGGGGATGCCGGGGATCGCATTATCAACACCCAGAAACCGAACGCCCATCAACCCAGATGATCAGGCCCGAAACTTTCAGGCAGCAATTCGGCGAGGGTGAATTCAGCCTTGATGACATCATCCCCGCAGATCAGGATCGGGGTTGAGCTTTCTGCAAATTCACGAATACGCTGGCGGCACCCCCCGCATGGGGTGCAGAGCAAATCCCCCTGTCCGGCGACAGCGATGGCGGTAATGCGGCGCCCCCCTGCCATGACCATGGCGGCGATGGCCCCGGCTTCAGCGCAGGACCCTTGAGGGTAGGCGGCATTTTCGACATTAACGCCGGTATGGATCACGCCGTTTTCATCACGGATCGCCGCCCCGACATGAAACTTGCTGTAGGGGGCGTAGGCATGGTCAAGCGCCGCCATCGCGGCTTTCATCAGCTCATCGTTCTTTGACATAAGGCGTTCCAATCGCGGCAGGCGGCGTCGCCTTGCCGATAAATCCGGCGAGGAAGACCACCGTCAATACATACGGAAGGGCGAGGATAAGATCAGTTGAGATCTGGCCAAGATAGGGCAGATCCACCCCTTGCAGGCGCGCCGCCAGGGCATCAAGAAAACCGAACATCAGGCAAGCGTAAAGCGCTTGAAGGGGCCGCCAGTTGCCAAAAATCATCGCCGCCAGGGCAATGTAACCTTTGCCGGCGGTCATCTCGCGCACAAAACCGGCGCCATGGGCAATCGACAGATAGGCGCCCGCAATCCCGCACAATACCCCGGCGATCACCACCGCCTGATAACGCAGGATCGTGACGCTGATGCCGGCGGTATCCACCGCTTCGGGTTTTTCCCCCACCGCGCGGAGCCGCAGCCCGAACCGTGTCCGCATCACCACCACCCCGGTCAGGGCGACGGACACCAGCGCAACCCAGACCAAAATATTATGGCCTGAAATCAATTCGGCATAAATCGTCCCGAGAATAGGGACAGACCGCGCCGCTTCGGCAAACGGCAAATCAAAGGAACTGAAGCGTTGATCACCGGACAGATACGGCGTCTGCCCCCCTTGCGAAAAAATAGCAATCCCCAAGGTTACCGTCAGGCCGGAGGCGAGGATATTGATCGCCAGCCCCGACACCACCTGATTGCCCTTGTGGGTGATGCAGGCAAACCCGTGGATCAGGCTGAAGACCACCGACACCAGCACCGCCGCGCCAAGCGCCAGCAGAGGGGATGACGTGAGCGCGGCAATCGTCGCCGCGGTAAACGCCGCCATCAGCATCTTGCCTTCAAGCGAGATGTCGATAATCCCGGACCGTTCGGAGAAAATCCCCGCCATGGCGCAGAGAATAAGCGGCGTCGCCACCCGGAAAGTGGCGTCGATCGTCAGGATAAATTGCAGCCAGAGATCCGCCATTACGCACCTTCCTCTTGCGTCAGCGCGTTGCCGCGGGTCAGGCGATGGTAAATCCGCTCCAGCATGGGGTTGAACATATAGACCAGGGCGCCGGAAAACAGGATGATCAGCCCCTGAATCATCAGCACCATTTCGCGGGTGATGTTCTGAAACTCAAAATCAAGTTCAGCCCCGCCCTGGTACAAGGCCCCGAACAACAGGCTGGCAAACAGAATACCGACAGGGTGATTGCGCCCCATCAAGGCCACCGCGATGCCGGTAAACCCGTAACCGGAGGTAAAGCCCAGAATAACCTTTTGCTGAACCCCGAGAATTTCATTGAGCGCCATCATCCCCGCCAATGCGCCGGAAATCGCCATGGTGATCATGATGATTTTCTGCGGCGAATGGCCAGCGTAGATCGTCGCCTTTTCGCTGTGGCCCGTGGCGCGGATCGTGTAGCCAAGACGCGTCCGCCAGATCAACGCCCAGCCCACAACCGACATCACCAGCGCCAATACAAAGCTGAGGTTAAGGGGAGAGCGGGCCATCTCCATCCCCATGGCGTTAAACAGCGTGTGCATTTGCGGCAGAAGAACACCATCCGCAAAATGCTCGGATTCAGGTGAAATCTGGCCTTCGCGCAGCATCGGCCCGGTCAGAAGCCAGACCATGATCGACGAGGCGATAAAGTTAAACATAATGGTGGTGATGACAATATGACTGCCGCGTTTCGCTTGCAGCCAGCCCGGGATAATCCCCCAGATCGCCCCCATCAATGCCGACATCGGGATCGCCAGCAGAACGACAAGGACCGGCGGCACCAGCCCCCCCAGCGCCAGCGCAACCACGCCAATCCCGATGCCACCCAGCATCGCCTGGCCTTCGCCACCGATATTGAACAACATGGCATGGAACGCCACCGCCACCGCCAGGCCGGTGAAAATAAAATTGGTGGTGTAGAACAGCGTATAGCCAAGCGCGCCTTTATAGACAAACGCGCCTTTCAGCATCACCGTCAAGGCCGTGAAGGGGTTTTCCCCGATCAGGGCAATGATGACCCCCGAAACGATAAAGGCGGCGAGAATATTGATCAGGGGCAGCAGCCCCACGTCAATCCATCGAGGAAGCGTTGTCGACATTACTGCACCCCTGCCATCATCAGGCCAATTGATTGCGCATTGGCATCGGCCTTATTCACAATGCCCATGGATTGGCCCGCGTTCATCACCATCACCCGATCCGACAGGCTGAGGATTTCATCAAGCTCAACAGAGATCAGCAGAATAGCGCAGCCCTGGTCGCGCATGTCGATCAGCTGTTGGTGAATAAATTCAATCGCCCCGATATCAACCCCTCGCGTCGGTTGCCCCACCAGCAGAATCCGCGGCGCCGCCGACATTTCCCGCGCCAGCACCAGTTTCTGCTGATTGCCGCCGGAAAACAGATTGCTCTTCAGTTTCGGGTTGCCGGGGCGGATGTCATAGTCCCGCATCAAGCTGGCGCAATGGTCTTCTATCGCCGCTGGCCTGAACCACATGGACGTCCCCAAGGCCGGTTGGTCTTCATACCCCAAGGCGGCGGATTCCGCCGCCGTGAACGGCAGGACCATCCCCATGGCATGGCGGTCTTCCGGCACATGCGCAACCCCGAGGGCCTTGATGTCCCGCGGCGATAACCCCGCCTCGGGGCTGATGACGGTCGAGCCGATAGTCACCTGCCCTTGCGTCGGCGCGGTGATGCCCGACAGCACCTCAAGCAATTCCGACTGGCCATTGCCCGACACCCCGGCAACGCCAAGGATCTCCCCTGCCTTGAGATCAAAACTGATGCCCCGCAACAACGGCATCCCCGACGCCCCCGTCAAGGTCAGGTCTGAAACCTGCATCTGCACGCCAGCGGGGGTCGCGTCATGGTAATTGGCATTAACAAGAACCTTGCGCCCCACCATCAGCTGCGCCAGTTCTTCCGGGGAGGTGGTGGCGGTGGCAAGGTGATCCACCATCTTGCCGCCACGCATGACAGAGACATGGTCAGTGATCGCCATGATCTCGCGCAATTTATGGGTGATGAGCAGCACCGTCACCCCCTGATCACGATGCGATTTCAGCACCTCGATCAGCTGGACGGTTTCCTGGGGGGTGAGAACCCCCGTCGGCTCATCCAGAATAAGGATACGAGCGCCACGATACAGCGCTTTCAGAATCTCAACCCGTTGCTGAAGCCCGACGGACAAATCCTCGACTCTGGCGTCCAGATCAACGGTCAATCCATAGGTTTCGGACAGGGCGATCAATTCGTCGCGCGCCTGGGCTTTGGCTTCCTTCAGGTTGCGCGCACCGGCCTTGATCTCATGCCCGAGGATAATGTTTTCCAGCACGGAAAATGGCGGCACCAGCATAAAATGCTGATGAACCATCCCGATGCCAACGGCAATAGCGTCATAGGTGGAGCGGATATGGACAGGCTTGCCGTCGACCGCGATCTCACCCTGATCGGCTTGATAGAATCCATAAAGTATCGACACGAGGGTGGATTTCCCGGCGCCGTTTTCCCCCACGATACCGTGGATGCATCCCGACTGGACGGTGAGCGAAATATCATCATTGGCGCGCACGGCCCCAAAGGTTTTCGACACCCCAGACAAGGAAATAGCGAGAGGCAGGTCATCCCCGCCTTTCGCTTTATGAGAACTGGATACAGTCATCAGAGATGGTAATCCTGTGTTAACCCAACCTTAGTAAGGGCAGTTGGAATCGCTCATGAAGTCATGAACGACAACCTTGCCGGACAGGATATCGGCACGCGCGGCGGCCACTGCTGACTTGATTTCAGCGGTGATCAGCGACGCGTTGTTTTCATCCTGGGCCCAGTCAACACCACCTTCAGCAACACCGAGCGCCTTGATCTCAGCCGTGAAGTTGCCGTTCTTGGCATCCATGAAAGTTTCATAAGCGGCAACATCAACACGCTTGAGCATGGAGGTCAGGACAGAACCGGGCGCGATTCCGTTCTGGTTGGAGTCAACACCGATGGCCAGCTTGCCGGCATCAGCGGCCGCCTGGATAACACCAAGACCGGTGCCGCCAGCGGCGTGGTAAACAACGTCAGCCCCGCGGTCGATCTGGCTCTTGGTCAGTTCCGCGCCCTTGGCCGGATCATTCCACGCTGACGGGGTTGTGCCGGTCATGTTCTGGAAGACTTCGGCATTGCCGTTAACGGATTTGACGCCGCCAACATAACCACAAGCGAACTTGCTGATGAGCGGAATATCCATGCCGCCAACAAAACCGACTTTGCCGGTATCAGACGCCAGGGCGGCGGCAACACCAACAAGGTAGGAGCCTTCATGTTCCTTGAACACATACTGGCGCAGGTTCGGGGCATCGAGCCAGCCCACATCAATGATGGAGAACTGAACATCAGGGTATTCAGCGGCAACAGCGGAAATCGCGTCAGCCTGGGCAAAACCTACACCCAGAACAACCGTCGCGCCACGCTCTGCCATACGGCGCATGGCCTGTTCACGCTGGGTTGGGTTGGTGACTTCAAATTCCATCACCTTGATGCCGGTTTCTTCGGTGAATTTCTTCACGCCATTCCAGACACCTTCGTTGAAGGATTTATCGAACTTGCCGCCCATGTCATAGACAACGGCAGGCTTGATGTCAGCGGCGGATGCGCTGGCCATCATGACGACAGCCCCGATCAGGGATGCCATGATTGCAGTCAGTTTTCTCATTGGTCTCTCCTCATATGAGTCTTTTGGTGCGGTTATTTCAAACCAATTTCTTTCAGGCGTTGCTGAAGAAACATATCGGCGGTGAAGTCAGGCTTCAACGCCGCATCCTTATGGGGGTGCAAAAACATCGGCATCGAATAGCGCGACACGTTCTCCCCCTTGCCCCCTTCAACAGCATCAGGGTTGATGACCCGATGCGGAGTTGACGGGTAATGCCCATCGGTGGCCAATGACAGCATGTCGCCATTATTGACCGTAATCATGCCCGGGTCACAGCTGACGCTATGCCAGTTGCCCTGGGTATCCATCGCCTCAAGCCCGGGCCGAGACCCCGCCAGCAAAAGGGTGATGAGGTTAATATCTTCATGCGCCGCCGCCCGGATCGCCGACGGGTTGGCGTCATCGGCAACCGGCGGGTAATGCAAAATCCGGAACAGGCTTTGCTGACTGTCCTGCATCATCGACCGCAACGGCGCGGTCATGCCAGCGCGCACATCTTCCGGCATTTCATCATCAAGCCAGCCGAGCATCGTCACCCCGAGATCAACAAGATCCTGATAAAGCTGACGCGTCAATGCGTTCAGGCTGTCGGGCACCCGCCCCCATGAATAGACGTGATAAAATTCCTTCAGGTCTTTGGCCGTGGCGCCTTTGGCGTTTTCCGACTGGAACGGGAAGAACCCGTCCTGATCATCAGGGTCACGCAGCCAGTCATGTTTGCTGTCGCTGGCGAAAAATTCAGCCCAGGCGTCATAAGCCTGGTCAATCCGCGCGGCATCAATAGGGTGGTTCACCAGCACAGCGAACCCCGTTTCACGCAAGGAAGTGGCGAGCGCCGTCGATGCCCCGGGGTCCTGAAAATCAACAGTTTGAACATTCATTGATTATGACTTTCTTATAAACAAAACCTGATGCCCATCATCACTTCTCATCATCGGTCAGAGCATATCGCCGGGTTTAACCGGTGGAATGATTATCCTGAAGGCGATGATTCTTTATTGTGTCGCTTTCCCCGCAAATGTCCAGAAATGTCTTGATGATCGCGTCATTATCTGCCGCCATGGCGACTTTGACCGGCCGCCGCCCGGGATCAGTTGCAGGGATGGTCATGCCGATCTTCTCACCTTCGGTAATGATTTCGATCGGCATCTCTTCATAGCTGATCAAATGATGATCCGTGATCGACAACACGGCGGTAGGGTCATGCATCAGGCAGACAAATTCCCCCACCACGCCATGATAGAACTTGATGTAAAAATCCGAGATTTGATGAAGGAACGCCCCGATCTCAGGTGATGAGCTGATCAGCCCTTTGAAATCATCACCGCAACAACGGATTTTCTGGGTGATATCAAGGCCGA
>JAGWAQ010000139.1 GCA_021296375.1 Alphaproteobacteria bacterium | reverse complement strand
GCCGCCTGATCGCATTTTAATAAATGACTCCGAAATCAAAATGCCTGTGTTTTCAAAATGTCTGGGCTTTGCAAAATGTCGCACCAAATCGTCGCACTTGGCAAACGGCGGTATTCACCCTAGGTTTGGTCAAGGTGATGGTGACATCACCACCCCCGATCGCGCAACATCTTCCGTATAGGATTTGAGATATGTTTGACCCAAGTGGCGAGAATCCCTTTGACCTTCTGGACCAGTGGCTGAACGATGCCGCGGGCAGTGAAATCAATGACCCTAATGCCGTCGCCCTGGCGTCGGTGGCGGAAGACGGGTTTCCGTCGGTGCGCATGGTGCTGATGAAAGGCCGTGATGACGAGGCGGTTCATTTTTACACCAATTTCACCAGCCGCAAGGCAGGGGAGCTTGACGCCACCCGCAAGGCGGCGATGTGCTTTCACTGGAAATCCCTGCGCCGCCAGATCCGCCTTGTGGGGGCCATCGAACGTGTCGATGACGTGACGGCAGATGATTATTACAACTCGCGCCCCTATGGCAGCCGGATTGGCGCCTGGGCGTCGGATCAATCCAGCCCCCTCGACAGCCGTGCGACACTGGCGGGCAAGGTTGAGGAATTCAGCCGGACTTACCCTGAAAACCCGCCACGTCCGCCATATTGGGGCGGCTATCGTCTTGTTCCCCATGAAATGGAATTCTGGATCGATGGCGAATCCCGCCTGCATGACCGTTTTCGCTTCACCAAATCGGTTGAAAACGGCTGGTCGGCCGCCCGTCTCTATCCCTAAACCGCCGTTTTGGGCAGGTTTTGGTGAAAACGGTCAAAAACTGCCGGGGGTAATGTCGTTTTTGACAGGATTGCGTCGTTTGATGGACGCTAATTCTGCTTGCGGTGATTAAAATATCAGAACGCTGGCGGGCAATCCGCCGCGGTATCAGTTGAACCTTTTGCTTTGGTGGTCCGGCCTCAAAGTATCAGACGAAGACCATGGAGAGAGTGATGAAAACTCAAGCTCGTGCAGTAGTTATTGGTGGCGGCGTTGTTGGCGTGTCCATGCTTTATCATCTGGCCAAAAAAGGCTGGACCGACAGTATCCTGATCGAACGCAAAGAACTCACTTCAGGGTCAACCTGGCACGCCGCTGGCCTGCTGCCGCTGTTTAACATGTCCTATTCGGTTGGCCAGGTGCATAAATACTCCGTCAAATTCTATCAGGAGCTTGAAAAGGAAACCGGCATGAATGTCGGCTTCCGGAATGTCTCCAACATCCGCCTTGCCTCGACCCCTGACCGCTGGGATGAATACATGCAATACGCCGGTGTCGCGGACACCATTGGCGTTGACGTCAAGCGCCTGACCCCTGAGCAGGTCAAGGAAGTCTGGCCTATGTGCAACACCGAAGGTCTTCTTGGCGCGATCCAGCATGTCGGCGACGGCTACATCCAGCCTGCTGACCTGACCCAGGCCATGGCCAAGGGCGCGCGGGATATGGGCGCCACGATCTACCGCAACACGACGGTGGAAAAAATCGAACAAACCGCCTCTGGCGAATGGAAAATCACCACCGATCAGGGTGAGGTGACTTGTGAGCATGTCGTGTCCTGCACCGGTAACTTTGCCCGCAAGACCGGCGCCATGGTCGGGCTTAACGTGCCGGTGATCCCTGTTGAACACCAGTATATCGTGACGGAGCCGCATCCCGAGATCAAGGCACGTCATGCCGCTCCTGCGTGACAGTGACAACGGCTGGTACCTGCGCGAAGAAGCCGGCGGGTTGATCCTCGGCCCTTATGAATACGGCGCACCGGTCTGTTATGTCGATGGCCCGTCTGACGACAGTGAATATGAATTGTTCCAGGAAGACCTTGAACGCATCGAAGACCATATCGAAAGCGCGATGTTCCGGGTTCCGGCATTTGGTGAGGTCGGCGTCAAGAAAGTCTATAACGGCGCCATTGCCTATACCCCTGACGGCAACCCCATCATCGGGCCTGCGCCCGGCTTGAAGAACTTCTGGCTGTCCGAAGGCCATTCCTTTGGCGTTACCGCCGCTGGCGGGGCGGGCTGGCAGTTGGCGGAATGGATCGTCGAAGGCGAGCCGACCATTGACATGACCGGTGTCGACCCCCGCCGTTACGGCAATTACGCGACCGAAAGCTACCTCATCGAAAAGAACGAGGAAGCTTACGCCAATGTCTTCACCATCCATTACCCTGATGAAGAGCGTGAAGGCGCTCGCCCCCTGCGGACCGCGCCATGCTATGACCGCATGAAGGCCCTGGGCGCGGTGTTTGGTGCAAAATTCGGCTGGGAACGCCCGAACTGGTTTGCCCCTGAAGGCGTGCCGCAGGAAGACCACTGGTCGTTCCGCCGCTCCAACTGGTTCGAGCATATCGGCAATGAAGTCAAGAACACGACGGAAAACGTCGGTCTTCTGGATATGTCGGCTTTTGCCAAATGCCGGATTTCAGGCGCCGGGGCGGAAGCCTTCCTCGATAACCTGATCGCCAACCGCATCCCGAAAAAAGTCGGCCGCGTCAACCTCTGCCATGCGCTGGCGGAATCCGGCGGGGTGCATTCTGAATTCACCATCATCCGTGAAAATGACCAGAGCTTCTATCTTGTTTCCGCCGGGGCGTTGCAGGCTGTTGACCATGACTGGCTGAAAAAGCATATGCCGGAAGACGGCTCCGTTCAGTTCAGCAACATCACCAACGCGGTTGGCGTGCTGGTGGTGGCGGGGCCAAAATCCCGTCAGCTGATGGAACGTGTGTGCCCGCGCGGGGATTTCTCGAACGAAGCTTTCCCCTGGCTGTCGTCGAAATGGGTTGATGTTGGCCGTGCGCCAACCCTTGCCGCCCGCGTCAATTACGTCGGTGAGCTGGGCTGGGAATTGCACCACCCGATCGAATACCAGAACCATATTTTTGACGCGCTGATGGCCGCCGGTGAAGACCTCGGCATCAAGCCTTTCGGTATCCGCGCGATGGATGCCATGCGGATGGAGAAATCCTACCGCATGGTGGGGACGGAATTGTCGATCGAATACGCGGCGTTTGAATCCCATCTTGAGCGTTTTGTCATCCCGAATAAAGGTAGCTTTATCGGCCGTGACAAGCTGGTGGAATGGCAGCAGAAGGGCTTTGCCAACAGCCTCGTCACGCTTGAGATCAAGGATGTTGATGATGCCGATGTCATTGGCGGCAACCCGATCTATCATGACGGCAAGATGGTGGGGCGCGCGACGTCAGGCAATTACGGGTTCCGTGTCGGCAAATCCCTTGCCATGGCGATGGTGCCGCCGTCACTGGACGCCGAAGGCACTGAATTTGAAGTTGATATCCTGGGCAAGCGTTTTGCCGCGGTGGTCATTGCCGAAAGCCCGTTTGACCCCAACAATGAACGCCTGCGCGCATAATTAAAATCACGAAAGGAAGACAAGGTAGACGTTATGACTGACGAAATTCAAACTGAACGCCGTTCCCGCCGTGGTGGAGGGCGTGATGCCCGCCGCGCAACACGGGCATCATCAGGGGCCAAGAGCGCGCCTTACATCACCCGCAATGTGCCGGTCATGGATGTGCTGTCCGACGAAGGCGCGGAGATTATCGAAAACAATGCCGAAACCATCCTCGAAGAGGTTGGCATTGAATTCAAGGATGACGCCGAAGCCCTGGCTATCCTGAAAGACGCTGGTGCTGATATTTCCGGTGAGCGCGTGCGCTTCCCTCGCGGCATGTGCCGTGAGCTGTGCAAGACCGCGCCTTCGGAGTTTACCCAGCATGCCCGCAACCCGGAACGTTCGGTGCAAATCGGCGGCAACAACACGGTGTTTGCGCCGGTCTATGGCCCGCCGTTCATCCGTGATCTCGATGGGGAACGTCGTTACGCGACGATCGAGGATTTCCGCAATATCGTGAAAATCGCCTATATGCACCCCGGCCTTCACCATTCCGGCGGCACGGTGTGTGAACCTGTGGATCTGCCGGTGCCGAAGCGCCACCTTGAAATGATCTACACCCATATGAAATATTCCGACAAGCCGTTCATGGGTTCCGTGACTTCTGCTGAACGGGCGCAGGACAGCATCGATATGGCGAAAATCCTGTTCGGGGATGAGTTTGTCCAGAACAACGCCGTGATGATCAGCCTGATCAACGCCAACTCCCCCATGACCTGGGATGACACCATGTTGGGCGCGCTCAAGACCTATGCCCGTGCCGGGCAGGCGGTGATCACCGCGCCATTTATCCTGACCGGCGCCATGTCGCCTGTATCTGTTGCGGGTACGCTGGCGCAGACCCTGGCGGAAGCCATGAGCGGGATCGCGTTTGCGCAATTGATCAACCCCGGCACGCCGGTGGTGTTTGGCTCGTTTGCTTCCTCCATGTCAATGCAGACCGGCGCCCCGACCTTCGGGACACCTGAGCCTGCCAACGTGCTGTACGGTTGCGCGAAACTGGCGCGTCGTCTTGGTGTGCCGTTCCGTTCCGGCGGCTCGCTCACCGGTGCGAAAACCGCTGATGCCCAAGCCGCTTATGAAAGCGCGCATACCATCACCCCGACGGTGCTGGGTGGCGTCAATTTTGTTCTGCATGCCGCTGGCTGGATGGAAGGCGGGCTGGTGGCCGATTACCGCAAGCTGGTGCTGGACGCTGACCAGCTGACCATGATGCAGCGGATGGTGGGCGGTATTGACGTCAGTGAAAATGGCCAGGCGATGGACGCGATCCGCGAAACCGGCCCGGGCAAGCACTTTCTGGGGTCAAGCCACACACAAGCCAATTTTGAAGAGGCGTTCTGGCGTTCGGAAATGGCCGACAACACGACCTTTGAGCAATGGTCAAGCGAAGGCTCTGTTGAAAGCGCCAAGCGCGCCGAAAACCGCGCCCGCCAGATGCTGGCTGAATACGAAGCCCCCTATCTTGACCCGGCGATTGACGACGCCCTGCTGGCGTTCAAGGCGAAGCGGATGGAAGAACTTCCCAACGCCGAATATTAATCTTCCCGCCATTCACATCTTATCCTCAAGACACAAAAAACCGGGGGGTGCCCCGGTTTTTTTATGTCTTCAATTTCGGTTGACGCGATCAGGCGGCGGGGGTGTAGCTGTAGCCATATTCAAGCGCGGCGTCCGTCAGCAGCTCAAGAATATAGGCCATGAAGCTGGTGCGGCCGATGATCAGCAGCTTATCGTCCTCAAGGCAGGTCATGGTGATGCCCGCATGGGACAGCAGCGTTTGCGCCGCCATGCCTTTGGTGAAGGCCGACGGGTGCAGGTCAATCGCGCAATGCTTGGCCAGCACATCACGGGCATGGGGCCCTTCGATGGTGATGGTGCCGAGCGCATCCGACACTTCCGTCACCGCGACATGGCCAGCTTCCGGCACATCCAGTTCAGCGATAATGTCATCAGAGGCGCCGTTTTCGCCCAGGATCAGCCATTCATCGGGCCCGAGCCAGATGCAGGAGCGGTAGCCCGCGGCGTGATAGGTGTTGTAGGCCAGCGGCAGGTCAACACCAACAACACGTTTCATGGCCTTGCCAATCACCGGGTTGTCGGGCTGGCAGCGCAGGTTGATCTTGTCGAGCAAGCCAAGATCCGTGATCTTTACCATGCCCTTTGAACCTTCCGGCTGTGGGGATGATGTTGCCGCGACGCCGTTAAGGGCGGAGTGGCCGGGAATATTTTTCAGCTTAACCATTGAGCCGTTCTCCCTTTGGATCATAAAACGTGGTTGAGGTGATGGTGGCCTTGATCGGCTTCTGGCCGTCAATCATCGGGAAGTAGACCGTCTCGCCCATCATCGCATGACCGCCTTTCAGCAGGGCCATGGCTACGCTGTGGCCAAGGTTGGGCGAATAGTAGGATGACGTCACCTGACCCAGCATTTCCATCGGCATGGGCTGGTTCGGGTCCAGCACCGCGTGGGCGCCTTCGGGGATGACGTCTTTCGGGTTTTCCGTCATCAGCCCCACCAGTTGCTTGCGGTTGGTGAGCGCCATGGAAGCGCGTTCCAGCGCCCGCTTGCCGATGAAGTCCGGCTTTGTCTTCGACACGATCCAGTCCATCCCCAGGTCCGTCGGGGTGACGGAACCATCGGTTTCCTGACCGACGATGATAAAGCCCTTTTCGCCACGCAGAACGTGCATTGCTTCGGTGCCGTAAGGGGTGATGTCAAACTCCTCGCCGGCGTTCATCAGGTTTTT
>JAGWAQ010000138.1 GCA_021296375.1 Alphaproteobacteria bacterium | reverse complement strand
GGCGGCGGATGAATTTCTTCAAAATCCGCGCTGGTCCCCGTTAACCTAACGGGCTTCGGCGTGAACGTCCCTAACCTTTAACCACAGCGTCAGCCCCCGCAGGGCGAGCAGGATATTGAACGCAATCCAGATGCCATCCAGCCCGGCCCAGAACTTGCCCAATACCAACACCGGCACAAACACCGCCATCGACACCACCATGGCGTTGCGCATGATGCGGGCTTTGGTGGCGCCAATGAACACCCCGTCCATCTGAAACGCCAGCACTGATGTGACGGGCATCACCGCCAGCCAGAACAGCACGGTTTCCGCTTCCGCCAACACCTCGGGGATGCTGGTCAAGACCCGCATGAAGGCCGGACCGAACATAAAGATCACCGCCGTCATCATTGCCGCCGTCATCAACGCCAGGATAGTGCTTTCACGAATGGCAATCCTGAGCGCCTTCAGGTCACGCTTGCCGACGGCTGTTCCCACCAGGGCTTCGGCGGCATGGGCGAACCCGTCAAGACTGTAGGCCATCAACCCGAAGATCACGAACCCCAGTTGCGAGGCGGCGATCACTTCATCCCCCAGCCCTGCCGAGGCGTTCAGCACCATCACTTCGCCGAGGATAATGCAAAGCGTGCGGATGGTCAGGTCTCGCCCGAGCGCGGCGTATCGGCTGAGCGCACCCAACGCCGCCGCTTCTGCCCAGATAACCGGCCGCCACTGGCGGAACGGGCCAAGGCAGGCGCGAACCAGCAGGATGCTCACCCCAAGCCCGACGTATTGCGCCAGCACACTGGCAAAGGCAACGCCTTCGATCTTCATCCCCAGGCCGAAAACAAAAGCCAGATTGGCGACAATATTGACGCTGTTGATGACCACCAGCTGGACCATGCAATAACGCACTTTCTGCAGCCCGAACATCAACCCCAGCCCCACCATATTGAGGCAAATGGCAGGCCCCGCCCAGGCCAGAATACTGATATAGGTCTCCATCCCCGCCAGCACCGCTTGACTGGCGGTCAGGGCAAGGCGCGCAAGGGCAATAACCGGCACGGAAAACGCGATGATCCCCAGCCCCAGGCCAAGCGCGATCACCACCGCGCGATAAAGCGTCATGAAGATCACGTCCTTCTGCCCGGCGCCAGCCGCCTGCGCGATCAGCCCTGTGGTGGCCATACGCTGGAAGCCAAAGGTCGTGGTGATCAGGCTGAAGATGAAGGACCCCATGGCAACCCCGCCGATGTAATGGGCATGGTCAAGATGCCCCATCACGGCGGTGTCCACCATGCCGACAAACGGCACCGTCACATTGGCCAGCATCACCGGCAGGGCAATGGCCCAAACGGCGGCTCGTGTGGCTTGCCCTGCGCGAAATTTTTTCTGCCATCGCGCCCAGAAAGTGCTAATTTGTAGTGAAGTATTCATAGCTCATGTTGATCTTATTGCCGCGATAAGTAAACCATGATGGCTCAGGGCATTTTCGTGACACCAGCTCGCACCACATCCCCCTCGCAACTGATCGGTCGAGGCTTTCGTTTTCTGGCCGGTCTGGACCGCGCTCGCCTGCTCGGCCTCATGATGGTGGTGGCGGTGGCCGTCATATGTTTCACCCCGGGGATGTCCAGCATTTCGCCTATTGACCGTGACGAAGCGCGGTTCGCGCAAGCCAGCAAACAGATGGTGGCGTCAGGGGATTACGTCACCCCTCGTTTTCAGCAGGATTTGCGGGCCAAAAAACCGATCGGCATTTACTGGATGCAATCGGCCTCCGCCAGGATTTTTGGGGATCAGCATATCGCCAGTTACCGCGTGCCGAGCGTCATTGGCGGGGTGCTGATGGTGGTGTTGACGACGCTGTTTGCCCGCCAGTTGCTGCCCCCCCGCGCGGCGGTTTTTGCCGGGCTGTTCATGGCGACATCTCTGGTGATGGTGATGGAAAGTCATCTCGCCACCACCGACGCCATGCTGGCGGCGATGGTGACGCTCCAGCAAATCACCTTGTGGAAAATCCGCCAGTTGGATAGCGGCGGGCATTATGTGTCGGGCAAATATGCCGCCTTGTTCTGGGCCGCCATGGCGGCGGCGATACTTATCAAAGGGCCGATCGCGCCTGTCGTGGCGATCATGACCATCGCCCTGGTGGTGGTGGCCAGCGGCCAATGGCGTGATGGCGGCTGGCGCTGGGTGCTGGCGCTCAAGCCAATGCTGGGGGTGATTATCCTGACCGCCCTTGTCCTGCCCTGGGTGGTGCTGGTGACAAGCGCCACCGATGGCGCTTTCCTGAATATTGCCATCAATGGCGATTTTGTCTCAAAACTGAAATCCGGGCAGGAATCCCATGGCGCCCCGCCGCTCACCTACCTTGGGTTGATCATCATCACCTTCTGGCCAGCAAGCCTGTTTCTGGCGCGGGCGGTAAAAGCCGTGGCGCCGCGCTGGCGTGACGGCGATATCCTGTTTCTTCTCGGCTGGTTACTGCCGTTCTGGGTGATCCTTGAAATGACGCCAACCAAACTGCCTCATTACAACCTGCCGCTGTTCACCGCCCTCGTGATCCTCGCCATGATGGGGATTGACGAAAGCCTGCCCGCCGCAAAATCCCGCTTGCCAAAACCGCCATCACCCGAACAGCCGCTGGCACGGGCGCGCCGCTTGCTGAAAAGCGTGAGCATCACCCGTGGCATTGTGCTGGCCTGGGAATGGGGGTTCATGGCGCTGGGGCCGGTGCTGGGGATGGTCGTGATTTACCTGGCGACCTTCGGGCAAGGCAGCCGCATGGCGGCGGCGGTGGCTTTTGGCCTGGCCTGCGGTGTTTCAGCGGCGGCCTTCTGGTGGCAACGGCGCGGCAAGACCATGGCGCTGGTGGCGATGATCACAAGCGCGATGATGTTTTATGTCGTGCTGATGGGGTCGGTCCTGCCGTCCCTTGAGGGCTTTCGTCTGGCGCCGCGCATCAAGGATGCGATCGCCACCATCACCCCGTCCCCGCAACTGATCACGGCGGCCGGCTATCATGAACCGTCCCTGGTGTTTGAGCTGGGCACTGACATCCTGCTGTTCAGCCCTGACGAAGCGGCATTTTTTATGGCCGAGGCTGAAGATGGCCTCGCCCTTGTTGAACAACGCAGCGCCAGCGAGTTTCGCAACACCGCCCGTGAGTTGGGGCTGAAGCTTGAGCTGATCACCAGCCTGAAAGGCCATAATTATTCCCGCGGCCAGGATGTCGAGATACTGTTCTATCGACGGCCCCGCGAATGAGCCTGATCTGGCAGAAGTGATCTGGCAGATCTGATCTGGCGCAATTATTGGGGGGGACAATTGACCGAAGCGCTGTGGTTGAGTAATAGAAGATATATATTTTTTCAGAGCATGACGATGGCCACATCTTCCACATCCCGCCGCAAGGCCCCTGCCAAAAAAACGGCGCCGAAAACACCTGACATCAGCATCGTGGTGCCGGTGATGAACGAAGAAGGCAACATCACGCCTTTGATTGAAGATATCCAGGCCGCCTTCCACGGCCGCAATATTGAGATCATTTATGTCAATGACGCCAGCTCCGACGGCACCGCCGAGGAACTTGCGGGGTTGCAGAAGACCGTTAAATCCCTGCGGGTGCTGACCCATTCCAAACGCTGCGGGCAGAGCGCGGCCCTCCGCAGTGGCATTTTTGCCGCCAGGGCGCCCTTGATCGGGACGCTGGATGGGGATGGCCAGAACCTGCCCTCCGACCTTGTCAACCTTGAAAAGGAAGTGCTGGCGCATCGCCCGGGGCTGGTGATGGCCGCCGGGGTGCGGGTCAACCGGCAAGATGGCGCGGCGAAACGTTACGCGTCAATCTTTGCGCGCAAAATCCGCCGCTGGATGCTGAAGGATGACCATCCCGATACCGGCTGTGCGACCAAGGTTTTTGACCGCGAATTGTTTTTCAAACTGCCGTATTTTGACCATATCCACCGGTTTATGCCGCCCCTGGCGCGGCGCGAAGGCGCAACGGTGCTTGCCGTGCCCGTTGGCCATGCCGCGCGTGTCACCGGCCAGTCAAAATATAAGACTTTAGATCGCCTTTTAGTAGGGATTAGTGATATTCTTGGCGTGATGTGGTTGATCCGCCGCAGCCCGAAAAACCTGAAGGTGAAAGAATAACATCATGATGAGCATCATCGCCACCATGTCCGCGGGGATCGAAGCCGGTGCCGTTGCGGTATCCTGGCTTCTGGTAACGGTTCTGCCGTTTCTGCCCGACAATCTGCCGGAACATCCTGAAAAGATCATGATCGTGGTGGGGTTTGGCGGCCAGTTTCTGTTTGCCATGCGGTTCATCATTCAATGGATTCGCTCCGAAGGGGCGCGCAAAAGCGTTATCCCTGTGGTGTTCTGGTATTTTTCGATTGGCGGCGGCTCCGTGCTGTTGCTCTACGCCATCTGGCGGCAGGACCCGGTGATCATCTGCGGGCAAGGGCTGGGGCTGTTTATCTATGCCCGCAACCTGTTCTTTGTCTATCGCGAGGCGCGCGAAAGCGCCAAGTAAATCAAAATCTGATCTAACGATGCGTTAATTTGTGATGCGTTAATTTGCCCATTCGCTGTCGGCGGGGCGGGCCATCAATTGGGTGATTTCTTCCATGATGTCACCGTCGCCAGCGACCACCCGTGCGACGGCTTCGGTGATCGGCATTTCCACTCCAGCCAGCGCCGCGCGGCGGGCGATCACCGCGCAGGAATGGCGGCCTTCCGCCAGCTTTCCATCAGGCACGCGGCCTTCCCCCAACGCCAGTCCATAGGCAAAATTACGGGAATGGGGGCCGGAGCAGGTCAAGGTCATGTCGCCAAGCCCCGCCAGACCGAACAAGGTTTCCTGACGGCCGCCAAGGGCAAGGGCCAGTCGCGCGGCTTCCGCCAATCCGCGGGTCAAGAGCGCGGCCCTGGCGTTATCCCCCAGCTTCAGCCCGGCCGTAATCCCGCTGGCAATAGCAATGACATTTTTCACCGCCCCGCCCACCGCAACGCCGGACGGATCATCGCTGGTGTAAACCCGAATATTTGAACCGGTGAACAAACCGGCGATCAAACGTGCCGCATGATCGTGCCGAGAGGCGGAGACCAGTCCTGCAGGTTTCCCCATGGCGACTTCATCGGCAAAACTGGGGCCGCTCAACATCACCACCGGGTTGGTGATGGCCCCCGCCGCGTAATCACAGATCAGGGTGTTGTCTTGCGGCTCAAGCCCTTTTGCCGCAAAGGCGACGGGCGCGCCCTCGGGAAGATAGGGGCGCAATTGCGCCAAACTGCTGGCGGTGGCGGAAACCGGCACCACCATCACCACGGCATCGACGGCATCCAGCACCACCGCCGGATCGGTTGACGCCCGTGATGGCGCCGTGATGGCCAACCCGTCAAGGGCCGGGGAGGTGCCGTGTTCAAGCGCCGTCGCCAGGTCATCACGACGGGTCAGAATCCGAACGTCATGGCCATTTTGGGCAAGCGCACTGGCAAGCGCACTGCCCCAGGCCCCGCCGCCGATCACGGCAACACGGCGGGACATGCCGCCCTCGTGAACAATCGCATCTTGAGTCATGTCTTGACTCCTCTTCCTGGTGGTGGGGCGGCGTCAGGGTCAAGCGGCCAGCGGGGCCGCGGGGCGAAATCCAGATCATCGGCAGGCAGGCCCGCCGCCATCCGTTCCGCCGCCGCCCAGGCGATCATGACGGCGTTATCCGTGCACAGATGAACCGGCGGCACATTGAAGGCAAACCCTTCCTGCGCCGACAATTCCATCAGGCTTGAGCGGATGCGCTGGTTGGCGCCAACCCCGCCCGCCAATACAAATCCGGGGGTGACAAAACCGGGGGTCACAAAACCGGAAGTATTGGCCATGCCGCCATGGTCATCACGAAACCGCCGCATGGCGTTGCGCGACCGTGACGTCAGGCTATCGGCAATGGCTTTTTCAAGAGATGCCGCCAGATCAGCTTTCTTTTGGGCGATGGCCGCCGCATCTGTGAGAGGCGCGATGACATCCTGATGCGCCGTGCGCACCGCCGTCTTCAGCCCTGAAAAGGAGAAATGGCAACCCGGCTTGTGGGCCAAGGGGCGCGGCAGGTCAAACGCCGCGTCATCACCGGTTTTGGCCAAAGCTTCAATGCGCGGTCCGCCCGGCAAATCGAGCCCGAGAATTTTGGCCGATTTGTCAAACGCCTCCCCCGCCGCGTCATCCAGGGTGGTGCCGTATCGGCGATATTGCCCCGGGCCTGACACCGCCAGCAATTGCGTATGGCCCCCGGACACCAGCAGCAGCAAATACGGATAGCTGATCCCGCCGTTCTCAAGCGAGGTCAAGCGCGCGGTCAGGGCGTGGCCCTCCAGATGGTTGACCGCAAAATACGGCACCTGGCGCGCGGCGGCGATGGCCTTGGCGGTAACGGTGCCGACCAGCACGCCGCCGATCAACCCCGGGCCGCCGGTTGCCGCTACCGCGGCAAGAGACGCGTAATCCGCCCCCGCCTCACCCATGGCGCGATGAATAACCGTGTCGATCTGGCTGAGATGCGCCCGCGCCGCGACTTCCGGCACGACCCCGCCATGGGCGCGGTGATCATCGAACTGGCTGGCGATCACATTGGACAGAATCTGGCCATCAGTTGTCACCACCGCCGCCGCGGTTTCATCACAACTGGTTTCAATACCAAGAATAAGCTCAGGCCGCGCCGACATGATGGGGAACTCCCGGTGATCTTGATCAACTCCCCCTTGTTTACCTGATCACGGGGAAAAGGTCAGCATCAGAAGGGGCGAGGGGCTATTTTTCTTTACCTGACCCAGCCCCGCGCGGTAAAAACAGGCATGACTTCTGCGCCTCTTATTTCCGCCACTTCCCCGATTGTTCTCGCCAGCCGCGCGTCGCAACTGGCCTTGGCGCAAGCCCATGAAGTGCGGGATCGCCTTGCCCCTCATGCGGCGGAAATCAAGACCTTTTCCACCCGCGGGGATGAAGTGCTGGACCGCTCGCTCGCCGCTATTGGCGGCAAAGGGTTGTTTGTCAAAACCCTTGAAGCCGCGATGCTGGCGGGGGAAGCCGACGCCGCGGTGCATTCCAGCAAGGACATGGAAACCCGTTTTGCCGACGGCACGGAACTGGCGGCGTTTCTGCCAAGGGAAGATCGCCGTGATGCGCTGATCGGGGCGTATTCGAGTTTTGATGAATTGCCGCAAGGCGCCGTGGTGGGGACAGCGTCGGTGCGCCGCGCCGCCATCATTGCCTCGATCCGCCCTGACGTCACCACGCGATTGTTGCGCGGCAACGTCAACAGTCGCCTCAAGCAACTTGAAGACGGGCATTACGACGCCATCATTCTGGCCATGGCGGGGATGAAACGTCTTGGCATCACGGCGGACATCCACCCTATTGAGGAAGAGATGATGCTGCCGTCCTCCGCCCAGGGCGCGATTGCCATTCAGGCCGTGGCGGATGATGGCACCGCCAGACGCGCCGCTGTGCTGACCGCGTTGCGTGCGCTTGATGATGCCGATACCGCTGTTGAAGTCACCGCTGAACGCGCCTTGCTGGCGGAACTCGACGGCACCTGCCGCACGCCGATTGCCGCGTCAGCCCATTTGCGGGACGGGCGGGTCACGATGCGGGCGCAGCTGCTCAGCCTTGATGGAAAATCCAGCTTTAACACCAGCGGCGACAGCCTGGCTGACGAGGCCGCGGCGATGGCGATTGAGCTGGCCCAGGACCTGCTCCGCCAAGCGGGCGGCAAGG
>JAGWAQ010000137.1 GCA_021296375.1 Alphaproteobacteria bacterium | reverse complement strand
TGCCTGGTCCACCAATGCCGACGTTCTGGATAACCTCGCCGCGGCGGGGGTCGAGATTGCCGAAAAAGTGCTTGAGTGGCGACAGATCGCCAAGCTGAAATCCACCTATGCCGATGCGCTGGTGACCTCCATCCATCCCGACAGCGGGCGGGTCCATACGTCATTTTCCATGGTGGGGGCGTCAACGGGGCGGCTGTCTTCGAGCGACCCGAACCTGCAGAACATCCCCATCCGGACTGCTGAAGGGCGGCAAATTCGCACCGCCTTTGTGCCGGAAGACGGGGCCGTCTTGATCTCTGCCGATTACTCCCAGATCGAATTGCGGCTGGTGGCGCATATCGCCAATGAAGCCAGCATGATCGCCGCTTTCAACGACGGGGTGGATATTCACGCCCAGACGGCGTCGGAAGTGTTTGGTGTTCCGCTCGATGAAATGACATCGGAAACACGCCGCCGCGCCAAGGCCATTAATTTTGGCATCATTTACGGCATTTCCGGCTTTGGGCTGGCGCGCCAGCTCGGCATTCCCCAGGGTGAGGCACGGTCCTATATCGACGCTTATTTCGATCGCTTCCCCGGCATCAAGCAATACATGACCGACATGAAACTGCAGGCGCGGGAAGACGGTTATGTGGAAACCCTGTTCGGGCGGCGGCTGTATATTCAGGGCATCACGTCATCGAACGGGGCGCAACGCGGTTTTGCTGAACGTCAGGCGATCAATGCGCCGATCCAGGGCACGGCGGCGGATATCATCAAGCAAGCCATGGTGCGGATGCCCGCGGCGATCACCGCCTCTGGCCTGCCGCTTCGCATGCTGCTGCAGGTCCATGATGAACTGATCTTTGAATGCCCGGTGGCGCATCAGGACGAAGCGATTGCCTTGATCCGCGGCGTTATGGAAGATGCCGCCGCGCCTGTCCTGTCCCTCAATGTGCCGTTGATCGCCGAAGCCAGCGCCGGCGCCAGCTGGGATGAAGCGCATTAATCCTGCGGCCGCCCCTCTCCGCCCTTGACCCCCAGCACCTCATCCGCCTCGAGCCAGTGGATCTGGCCAAAACCGGCGATCAGGTGAAGGCGGTTGACCTGCATTTTATAGATACGGAAATCACTGAACTGGGCGTAAATCCGCGCCTCGTCATGGCGGGCGATAAACACGGCTTTGAGGCGGGTTATTTCCGCCTCATCGGTGATCAGAACAACATCCCCTTCCATGGAAACCCGCGGCCCCGACAAGCTTTCAGTGGCGGAAGTGCCATCCAGCAAAAGCGAGGAGGCGCCTTCAGCGGCAAGGTTTTTGGCGTGGTCGGCCAGGTCAGACAGCATCATCACGGGGCTGCCGTCGTCATCAGGGGCGATCAGCACAAGGCTGGTGTAAGGGCGGCATTTCTGCGGGTGAAGGGTGGCGAGGCTGGCCTTGCCCACGCGGTCAATCAGGCCACGGGCGATATCTTGGGGGGAGGCGGTGTCGTCAGTCATTGCGGTTTTCCCGAAAAAGGGTGAAGAAAACGGGCGAAATCGTCACAATCTGCCCAGAGCTTGCCATTTTCTTGCCCTTAAATATGGTATTATGGGCTGAAATGCCAATAGGCATCATGCGTATAACAGGATCAGGAACCTATGGATATGGCCACCCGCATTGCTCTCGTTGACGATGACCAGAACATCATCACTTCTGTTTCGTTGCTGCTTGAATCCGAAGGGTTTGAGGTCGACACTTATAGCGACGGTGAGCAAGCCCTGATCGGGTTGCGCCGCCGACCCGCTGATATGGCGGTGCTGGACATCAAGATGCCGCGGATGGATGGCATGGAACTGCTGGCCAAAATCCGTGAACATTCCCCCCTGCCGGTGATCTTTCTGACCAGCAAGGATGATGAGCTTGATGAAGCCCTGGGCCTGCGCATGGGGGCCGATGACTACATCACCAAGCCGTTTTCCCAGCGTCTGTTGCTCGAGCGGGTGCGGGCGGTGCTTCGCCGCGCCGAACAGGCCGATGCGCCGGGCAGTGAAAGCGCCATCACCATCGGCAATCTGATGATGCAACCGGAACGTCATTCCTGCACCTGGAGGGGCGAGGAGGTCAAGCTGACGGTGACAGAGTTTCTGATCCTCTCGGCCCTGGCGCGACGCCCCGGGGTAGTGAAAAACCGTGACCAGTTGCTCGACGCCGCCTATGGCGAAACCGCCTATCTGGATGACCGCACCATCGACAGCCACATCAAACGGCTGCGGCGGAAATTCCGTGACCACGACAAAAGCTTTGATTCCATTGAGACCTTGTACGGGGTGGGCTATAAATATATCGAAGCCTGAACAACGCCGAGGCTTTGGTTTTATCGAGGCTGGTGAAAGCCCCGCTCTTTTTCCCCTGGCCATTCTACCCTCGGTGATTTTCCACAGGCAATTTTTCTAAAAGCAAAAGGACATTTCAATGAAAGGGGAAGGTTCAGCCGCAGGCAAAGACATAACGGCACGGGAAAGTTCAACGGCACGGGAAAGTTCAATGGCACGGGAAGGCGCATCTTCATCATGGTTTTCCCCGAAACATTATTCGCCCCTGACGTTGCGGATTCTGCTGATTGTGGCTTTCCCCACGGCGCTTTTCCTGATCGGGCTTTTGCATCTTGACCAGTATCGCCAAACGGTGCTGCGGTCTGAACTCAATGCATTGTTCAGCCACGGGGACACGGTGGCGCGCACTATTGGCCTGACGGATGCTGAATATTCCGTGCGGGCGCAACCCCGCATTTCGGAGCTGACGTTGCAACGCGCCTCGCAATTGATCGCGTCAATTCCCGACGCCCGGATCCGGATTTTTCAGCCCAATGGATCGCTGATAAACGACAGCCTGCGCTCGAGCCGGTTGTTCACCCCCAACATCAAACTTCAACCGCGCCCTGATATGATGGATCGCGGGATTGGCGCAAAGGTGCGCAAACTGCTGACATCAGTGGCGACGGCGGTATCCCCGAAAGATGACTATCCGCTTTATCGCGAGGGGCGCAACCTGTCGGCGGAGGATTTTCCAGCCGTTGAGGCGGCCCTGAAAGGGGAAATGGCCAGCCAGGTGATGCGCGATCGTCACGGCAAGCTGATCCTTGGTGTGGCCGTGCCGATCCGCCATCTTCGGGTGGTGCGTGGCGCCTTGCTGGTGACGGCTTCCGGCGAAGAGGTGGAGCGTGATATTGAGCAGGTGCAGATCGCGTTTTTCCAGATTTTTGGCGGGATTCTTCTGCTTACCATTGTGCTGGGGATGTACCTGTCGCGCTCGATTGTGGGGCCGATCACCAATCTGGCACGCGGCGCCAATCGTATCCGTCTCGCCCCCAGCCAGACGCTGGCTTCAGGCGAGGCTCTGGCCACCCCCGCTCTGCTGGAACGGCGGGATGAAATCGGCACCCTGGCGCGGGATCTTGTCGCGATGACCGATGAGCTGCAATCCCGCATGAACGCCACCGCCTCCTTTGCCGCGGATGTCTCCCACGAGATCAAGAACCCCTTAACCTCCCTGCGGTCCGCGGTGGAAACAATGTCGCGGCTTGAAGACAAGGGCCAGATCGATCGCCTGATGGCGGTGATCCTTGATGATGTCGCGCGGCTTGACCGGCTGATCTCTGACATTTCCGCCGCCAGCCGCCTTGATGCGGACCTGTCCTCGGCGGAATACACCACGGTTAACCTCGGGGAATTGTTGACGACATTTGTCGAGGGGCGAAAATTGACCGGCGCTGGCGCCCCGCCGCTCAAATTAACCCTGCCGGAGAAACCGGTCTGCGCCCGGGTGGTGGTCGATCGGCTGGTGCAGGTGGTGGATAATCTTGTTGCCAACGCCCGGTCCTTCAGCCCTGATGGCGGGGTGATTGCCATGACCCTCACCGCCACCGGTTCGCGGGCTGAAATCACCATAGCTGATGATGGTCCGGGCATCCCTGAAACCAAGCTTGAGACCATCTTTGACCGGTTCTACACCGAACGTCCCGCCAGCGAGGAATTTGGCCGTCATTCGGGGCTGGGGCTGTCGATTTCCCGCCAGATTATCACTGCCCATGGCGGCATGATTTCCGCCAGCAATCGCAGTGATGACAACGGGCAAATCAAAGGCGCGCTCTTCACCATGACGCTGCCGCTCGACACCACCACCACGCCAAGATCCAGAAAGCCGTTCATCTGGCGGGCGATTTGACGTAGAATGGGCCATGACCTCTTCATCTGAACTCCAACTTGTGCTGATCTGCGGGCTTGCCGGTTCGGGCTATTCAACGGCGCTTCACGTGCTGGAAGACAATGGTTTTTCGGCAGTGGACAATGTTCCCCTGGCGCTGGTGGACAAATTGATCAGCCTGGAAGTGGAAACCGCCGGACGTCGCCTGGCGGTGTCCCTTGATGGCCGCACGTCCGGTTTTGATGCCGCGGGGCTGGCGCAATTGATGGCCGATATTCGCCGCCGCCTCGGGGATGCGGCACGGCTGGTGTTTCTGTCGGCTTCCGACGATGCCACCCGTCGCCACCATCCGCTGGATGACAAGGGCGATTTGATGGCCGCCATTGCCGATGACTGGATGCGCATGGCACCGGTGCAGGGGAGTGCTGATGTGGCGATCGATACCTCCAGCACCAGCCCGACGGATTTTCGTGCCGCTTTGCTGGGCCAGCTCCAGCTCATGCCGCCGGGGCCTCTCCCTGTTTATATCCAGAGTTTTTCCAATCGCGGCGGGATTCCCCGCGACGCCGATATGGTGCTGGATATGCGGTTTCTCGACAATCCCCATTGGCACCCCGGGCTTGAGCAGCAAACCGGTCTTGATGACGGGGTGCAGGCGTTCCTGACGGATTCGCCATCCTTTGCCCCTGCCATGGAGGCGTTAAAAAACATGATCAGTATCGCGTTACCGCGGTTTTCCGCAGAAGGGCGGCCGCAGTTTTCCATCGCCGTTGGTTGCACCGGCGGGCGGCACCGTTCGGTTTTTGCGGCGGTGAAGATGGCCGAGATGGTCAAAACCATGGGGCATGCGGCGGTGATCAGCCATCGGGACTTGAAATCCTGAGCCCTGAAGTTCGGAGCCCTGAAGTTCGGAGC
>JAGWAQ010000136.1:4642-7212 GCA_021296375.1 Alphaproteobacteria bacterium | reverse complement strand
CCACCATCAGGCCAGCAGTAATTGAGGGAACAGAGAAATGACGACATCACCACCACAACTGACCATGCTCCATCGGGATATCATGGCGGCGGTGATGATCCTGACCCGCATTCCTGTCGACTGGCCTGACCAGGCCGACGCGCCAGACACCGCGCGGTCCTATTGGGCCTTCCCGCTTGTGGGGGTTGGCGTCGCCGCTATCCCGGCCCTCGCCGGGGCAGGGCTGGTTGAACTTGGTGTCCCGCCCCTTGCCGCCGCCGCGCTGGCGTTATTCGGCGTTATGCTCATGACCGGGGGGCTGCACCACGACGGGCTGGCGGATGTTACCGACAGCCTCGGGGGGCGTGACCGTGAGCGCCGCCTGGCCATAATGCACGACAGCGCCATCGGCAGTTTCGGCACCCTTGGGCTGATCACGATCCTGATCATCTGCACCTCCTGCCTTGCCCATCTTGCGCGCATTGACCCGCTCTTGATGGCGGCGGGGCTGATCGCCACTTCCGCCATGTCGCGCGCCATGATGGCCCTGCAACGCTGGCACCGCCCGACCCCCACCGACAGCGGTCTGGCCAGCGCGACGGGCCGCCCGTCAACCCCGGTGATGGTCATGGCCATGATGCTGGGGCTATTGGCTGGCCTGGTCTTTTTATCGACCAGCGGGGCTTTTGTGGCCATGGCGCTTGGGGTCATCACCACCATCCTGTTCGGGATGTTCATGATGCGCTGGGTCGGCGGCGTCAATGGTGACGGCCTCGGGGCCAGCCAGCAATTGAGCGAAGCGATCATGCTGATGGCCTTGACCCTGATGGTCTAACCCATGCATGACCCCCGCTTTATCACCGTCACGCTGGTCCGTCACGCCCCGACGATTTACCCGAAAGGCACGTTGCCGCCGGTCGACCCTGACGTTGATTTAACCGATCAAGCGCAGATCACCCGGCTTGCGCAACGCCTGCCTGATCAAGCGGAATGGTGGATCTCCCCCCTGAGCCGATGCCGCAAGACAGCCGAGGCACTGATCGAGGCTGGCGCGACCCCTGCCAGCCAAGCGATTGACCCGCAACTGGTCGAGCAAGATTACGGCGAGTGGCACGGCCAATCGGTGGCGGCGATCTGGGATGCGGTCAAGGATGGCCCGAAAAGCAATTGGCATTTCCTGCATGCCAGCGTCACTCCACCTGGGGGGGAAAGCTTTAATGATCTCTGCGCCCGCCTTGAAGCGGTGATGACGCGGATCATGGAAACAAAAGCGGATGAGCTGGTGCTGATTGCCCATGGCATGGTGATCAGGGCATTGATCGGCCTTGCCCTTGGCAAAACCCCGGGCGAAGCGCTGGCGATGGATGTCGCGCCCCTGTCGATGAGCCAGCTGACCTTTATCGCCAGCAATGACAGCCCTGATGATGACGCCGGCGGGCGATGGATGATCAATCGCCTGAACAGCGGGGGTTAAGCTCCGGTGTTATCGATTGCCGCGGGGGTCAACCCACCCGATGCTGCCATCATCACGGCGATGCAGCATGTTCAGCCCCATATGCGCCTTGTTGCGGAACATCAACGCCGATTGCCCTGACAATTCCAGCACCATGACGGCTTCTTCCACCGTCATCAAATGGACGTGGTAATCCATTTCCGCCAGCACCGGCGGGGCGGAAGCCTCCTCCGGCAATTCATGGTCGGGTTGAACCTCAAGATAGGTCATGGTGGCGGGGATGGTGTCGTCGTTATCCGCACGGTGATTTTTCAGCCGCCGCTTGTAGCGACGCAAACGCTTTTCAATATGCTCAACCGCCTGGTCGAGCGACTGATGCGCGTCACCAGCTTTGCCCATGGCTTCCATTTCGATACGTCGCGACAGATTGACCCGCACACGGGTTTCAAAACCCGTCGTGCTTTTGATCAGCGTGATAGAGCCGCTGATGGCATTGTCAAAATATTTGGATACGGCTGAGGAAAGTGCGGTTTCCGCGTGTTCCTGGAAGGCATCCCCAGTATCCATGTTCTTGCCGGAAATACTGATTTGCATATCGCCCTCCTGTATCTGTTTATGCACCTGTCATGATTACAGATAACACGGGGGTCGGCAAGTCCATCAATTCATTGGACAAATCGGGTCAAACTTTGGTATCATGCCGCAGGCCAATGGAAAGCCGCCCTTCCGACACGTCATCGACAAAATGCAAAACCCGGGAATTTTCGCCGTCACGCCCGCAAAAACCCGGGGCGGAAAGAATGGCCAGTTGCCCCGGCTTATCGTTGATCGTCACCGCGCCATTGCCGTCACGGTCTTCGCATTGGGCGAGCCGCGATTCCCCCCCGAGGGTGATGATGAACACCAGCCCGCGATAACGCAGCGCGTCACGGTGGGGGCCAATGCCTTTCGATTTCGGGTGGTAATGCTGGACCGCGACATCGTTCAAACGGAAGTCTTCATCAAGGTAGGGTTGGGCCGCCTCGGCATTGACCCGCGCCACCACCTCCTCCAGCATATCCGCAAGCTTGGCCAGGGCAGCTTCACGCGGGGCGGGAAAGCAAATGTCGAAATCCTGCACCACTTCCCTGCCCTCGGC
>JAGWAQ010000136.1:0-4566 GCA_021296375.1 Alphaproteobacteria bacterium | reverse complement strand
AGAACACCATCCTGCGCCAGTTGGCTCAACCCCGACGCCATCGCCCGCACCCGGCCTTCGGTAAAACTCAACGGCGCGGTCATCGGTCAGGCAAGCTCTCTTGAAAGGGCATCGGCTTTCGGCATCATCGCCTCGATGCGATCAAACATATCATCAATCTGTTGCGGGGTGATGATCAGCGGCGGGCAGAACCCGATGGCATCACAAGGCAAGGCCCGCAGGATAACCCCTTCTTCATGGGCCAGTTTCATCACCTGAGCGGCAAATTTAACCGCGGGGTCATGCTTGATGCGGCTTTGGGGTTGCGCGACAAATTCCATGGCGCCAATAAGCCCGATGGCACGGGTATGCCCGACGCAATTAAACCGCCCCAACCGGGCCACCCGTTCGGCAAAATGCGGCGCGACCTCTCGGACATGGGGGATGATCTGGCGTTCCTCCATCAATTCCATGGTCCGCAAGGCCACCGCCGCCGGCACGGGATGGGCGGAATAGGTGTAGCCATGGCCAAACTGCCCCAGCCGATTGGCCTGCTCTTCAACACCTTGGGCGACTTGCCCTGATACCATAACGGCAGAGATCGGCAGATAGGCAGAGGACAAGGCTTTCGCGCAGGTCAGAATATCCGGCGCAAGACCAAAGGTTTCCGACCCCCACATATTGCCGGTGCGCCCAAAGCCGCAGATCACCTCATCGGCGATCAGCAGGATGTCATGTTTTTTCAGGATCGGCTGGATGACGTCAAAATACCCTTGTGGCGGCATGATCACGCCGCCTGCCCCCATCAAGGGTTCGGCAATGAACGCCCCGATGTGATCGGCGCCTTCGGCCATGATCATGGCCTCCAGCTCTTCGCCAAGGCGGCGGCTGAACTCAAGCTCGCTTTCGCCGTCACGGGCATCCTGGAAATAATGGGGGGATGAGGTGTGCAAGGCGAAATCCAGCGGCAGGCCAAACCCGTCCTGGGCATAGGCAAGGGCCGTCAGGCTGGCGGCGGCGATGGTGACGCCGTGATAGCCCCGCTTGCGGCTGATGACTTTTTTCTTCTCGGGCTTGCCCATGGCGGCATGATAATACCAGACCATCTTGATGGCGGTGTCATTGGCCTCGGAACCGGAGTTGCAGAAAAACACCTTGTCCAGACCTTCAGGCGCAATGCGGATCAAGGCTTCCGCCAGATCAATCGCAGGGTTCACCGTCTTGCCCGTAAAGCTGTGGTAGAACGGCAATTTCCGGAGCTGGTTAACAGCGGCGTCGACAAGCTCCTTTTCCCCGAAACCAAGGGAGGCGCACCAGAGCCCGCTCATCCCTTCGATAAAGGTCTTGCCGTCATTATCCGTGACATAAATACCATCCCCTGAATTGATGATCTGGGGGCCGGTTTCCTTTAACAGGCCAGGGTTGGTGTAGGGGTGAAGATGATGCGCGATGTCCCGCGCTTCTGGCGAATTGGCATCAAAACGTGTCGGCTTGTTCATCACTTGATCCTTTTCAGACAGGCGTGGGGGGCCAGAACCCGGCGCGGGGGATTAAACGTGCTGGCCGCCGTTGATATGAATTTCCGCGCCATTGACATAACTGGCGGCGTCAGAACACAGGTAGAAAATCGTTTCCGCCACTTCATCGGTGCCGCCAAGCCGCTGCATGGGAATGCTGGGCAAAACGACAGATTCGGTTTCCGGCGACAGAATATCGGTCTTGATTTCCCCCGGGGCAATGGCATTGACCCGCACCCCGAGAGGGCCGAAATCCGCGGCCATTTCCCGCGTCAAGGCGGCCAGCGCCGCTTTCGAGGTGGCGTAAGCGGTGCCCGCAAAACTATGGACACGACTGCCGGCAATCGAGGTGACATTGACAATTGACCCCGGCCCTTTAGCGAGGGCATCACTCAACCCCCGCGCCAGCATGATCGGCGCAAAGAAATTGACCTGAAACACCTGCGCCCAGATATCCATCGGCGTTTTGATGCTGTCAAGGCGGGTGTTGTCTTCAAGCTTGGGGGAAATGCCAGCGTTATTGACCAGCGCCGACAGGGGCTTGCCGTCAAGTCGACGCAGCAGATCATCCACCCCGGCGCGAATGCTGTCCTGGCTCGCCAAATCGATCTGCAGATGGTCTTCTTCGCCAGCGGGCCAGGGGCAGTTTTCAGGAAACGCGTGGCGGGAACAGGTGATGACCCGCCAGCCTTCGCTGGAAAACCGTTTCACCGTGGCGTGGCCAATGCCACGACTGGCGCCAGTCAGCACAAGGATAGGGCGTTGATCGGACATATGATGTTGGCTCCCTCGCCATCTAAATTACCCCTTATGGGGCATGGTTCCCTCATGGGGGGACATTAAGGTTAGCCCCAGAACCCCCAGATCGCAAGCCCGCCAATCGCAAGCCAGACCAGCCCCTTGATGAAGAAGAACATGAAGGCCAGAATCCCCATGTTGCGAAACCGCCGCTTCCATTTTCCGGCATCAGCAAGATTCTCTTCAGCTTGATCACCGGTATTATGATCAGCGGCAGTATGGTTCTCGTCTTGGTCAGTTTTCGGGTTCATCAAAACCACGTCCTTTCATAAATCCAGCGATAAAATCCCCCCGCAGGCGGGCCGCCCAATCGGCAAGGTCAAAAAACCCGCCGTCTTCAAAACCTGCGGTTTCTTCATAAATATAGACATCGCGGGTCGAGCCATCTTCAGCAATGGCGGTGGACGGGCGACGTTCGTAATTTTCGCCCTCAAACGCATCGAGCCGGGCGACATCGGATTCGGGCAACCCGCAGAGGATAACGCCTTGCGCCACCTGCCCTTCCATGGGTTTGATCATGGGGTAGGTTGCGCCTTTCACCCAACGCTGGGAAAACCCCGGCTTGGTGGCGTTGATCACCACGGGAACGGCATGGCCAAGCACGGCATTGCGGACGCCTTCATCCCGTAATGTGCCGTATACAAAAATATCCATCGCCATGATCCCTGATCATCACACCCTTGTTTTGTCCGCTGATCATAGACAAGCCCGCCGTCATCATCAATAAATACGGCGGGGGCATTATGCCGCTGGCAGGGCGTTGATAATCTTGTATGTTATCTTACCGGTGGAGAAGTTTTGCCAAAGAAGATTTGGTGGAGAAGATTTGCCAGAGAAGATTTGGTGGAGAAGATTTGCCAGAGAAGGTTTGGTGGAGAGCGTGTTATGGAAAATCCCGATTATATTATTATCGGCGGCGGGTCAGCGGGATGTGTGCTGGCCAACCGGTTGTCGGCCAATCCCGCGATCAAGGGTCTTCTGCTTGAGGCCGGGGGCGAGGACCGCAATCCCCTGATCCATATTCCCGCTGGCTACATCAAGACTATGGTCAATCCCGCCATCAACTGGATGTTTGAAACCGAACCTGAAGCTGGCACCGCCAACCGCAATATCGCCTTTCCCCGCGGCAAGGTGCTGGGCGGATCATCGGCCATTAACGCCATGCTTTATGTGCGCGGCCAATCCCATGACTACGACAACTGGGCGCAACGCGGCAACCAGGGCTGGTCCTATGCCGATGTCCTGCCGTATTTCCGCAAGGCGGAGCATTGCCAGGCCATGACGACAGAAAACATGGACCCGGAATTGCGCGGCCATGATGGGCCTCTTAATGTTGCCATGGTGCAGGAAAAATATGACGCCCTCGACCTGCTGATCAAATCTGCCGAATCCCTCGGCTACCCCCATAACCCTGATTACAATGGCCATGATCAAGAGGGGTTTGGCTATTATCAGGTGACGCAGAAAAACGGCGTCCGCCATTCCGCTAAGAAAGCCTATATTGACCCTGTGCGCAAACACCGCCCGAACCTGCGCATCATCACCGGCGCCATGGCGACTTCGCTGATCATGGACGGGCGCAAGGTTAAAGGCGTCAACGCGCTGATCAACGGCAAGCCGCAACAACTCCTTGCCGGAGGTGAAGTGATCCTGTCCACCGGCGCCATCCAGTCACCGCAATTGCTGGAATTGAGCGGCATCGGCAACCCCGAGCATCTCGGCAAGGCTGGCGTTGAGGTCAGGCATGCGCTCAATGGCGTCGGGGAACATCTGGCGGATCATTACATCTCCCGCATTTCATGGAAGCTCAACACCGATATATCGATCAATAAATACGCCCGCGGGATGGGGCTGGTTAAGGAAGTGGTCAAATACATCACGACACGCCGCGGCGCCTTGTCCTTGCCGGCAGGTATCCTTGCGGGGTTTGTGAAAAGCCGCCCTGGCCTGATCGGCCCTGATATTCAGTATCACATCGCCAACGCAAGCTTTGCCAACCCCGCCAAGCGGGTGTTTGATCAATTCCCGGGGATGACCTTCGGGCCATGCCAGTTGCGCCCCGAAAGCCGTGGCACCATCCATATCAAGACCGATGATGCCCGCGACGCGCCCGCGATTTACGCCAATTACCTCGCCACCAGTGAAGACCAGCGGGTTCATGTCGCCGGATTGACGATTGCCCGCAGCATCATGGAAAGCCCTGTCATGGCGCCTTATGTGGACCATGAAATGCGCCCCGGCAAAGACCTTGTGACTGATGATGAAATGCTGG
>JAGWAQ010000135.1 GCA_021296375.1 Alphaproteobacteria bacterium | reverse complement strand
TGGCCACGCATGTCGGAATCTTCAGGCACTTTGGCGTCAAGCGCAGGTTCAGGCGCCGGAATACAGCCGGCATCAGCGCGACCGACGATGACATGTTTCAGCGGGTCCCATTCGTTCCAGCTGCTGACAATGGTTTTACCTTTGGTTGTCATGATCCATCCTCACTTAAAAAAACATCACTTGGCTTTAGCGGTATTCCCCCCATGCGGCAAGATATTTCCGCCCAATCAAGGAATGCCCGATAAGAGATAACGGATAAGGGATGCTTTAGGCAAAGCGACCCTGGCGGAAATCTTCCGCCGCCTGAAACAGCTCTTCGCGGGTGTTCATCACAAACGGGCCCATTTTCGCCACCGGCTCGCCAATCGGCTCCCCATACATAAACAACAGCCCGCAACCTTCATCGCCAGCGGTGATCTCAACCTGTTCAGCCCCCCGGCTCAAGACCCCCAGTTGATGGGCGGTGGCGACGCGGTCGCCGCTGGTGGCACTGCCGCGATAGATAAAGGCCATGGCATTGGCGGTCGTGGAAATCTGGTGGGCAAATGTCACCCCGGGGTCGAGCTGAACATCAAGATACCCCACCGGCCATAATGTCTGTGATGCACCCTTGGTGCCGTTCCAGTCACCTGCCATCAGCCGCACCTTGATGCCATCGGCCTCCACTTCGGGGATACCGTCGGCCTGGATATCCTGATAGCGCGGTGCTGTCATTTTATGTTCGGCGGGAAGATTGACCCACAGCTGATAGCCCCACAGCAAACCTTCGGATTGCTCGGGCATTTCGGAATGGATAATGCCGCGACCGGCGGTCATCCACTGGACGCCGCCATCGGCGATCACCCCTTCGTTGCCGGCGGAATCCCGATGCCGCATTTTGCCGGATTTCATGTAACTGACGGTTTCAAACCCGCGATGGGGATGTTCAGGAAACCCCGCCACATAAGCCCCGGGGTCATCATTTTTGAACTCATCAAGCATCAGGAACGGGTCAAGGAAATCCAGTTGCGGCGTCCCCACCACGCGCAACAGCGATACCCCGGCGCCATCCGACGCTGGCATGCCATCAACAATGCGGGCGAAGCCGCGCGGGGTGTTGTCAGAAGATGAGGTTTCAACAGAACTGGTGGCACGGTCAGACATAATCATTTTCCTTAATTAAATGCATGGGCAGAACGAATTAAATGCAAGGGCAGAACCCCCGCCATGCAGTGGAACAATCGCAAGCCCCCGCCGGAGGCCTGCCCCTTATATAAGACGGCAGGATTTGATTTAAATGACCATATGAATAAAATCACTACATATTGTGAATTTCAGGATTTTCACATACAATATATTGAAATGTCAAAAGGGGGAAACTTATGACAACGACAAAACCGAGCGCAGCGGACCTGCGCAATCCTGATTACGTGCCGCCAATGGGTGATCGGATCGCCCTCGGTCTTCAGCACGTCCTTGCTATGTTTGTCAGCAATTTTACACCGGCGATTATTATCGGCGGTGCCGCCGGTTTTGCTTTTGGTGGAGCAGATGCTGTTTTCCTTATCCAGATGTCCATGTTGTTTGCGGGCATCGCTACCCTGATGCAAACCGTCGGGATCGGGCCTGTTGGCGCGCGTCTGCCGGTCATGCAGGGGACAAGTTTTGCGTTTATTCCTGTTATGATTCCAGCGGTCAAGACCGCCGGGGTCGGCGCGTTGTTTGGCGCCATTTTCGTCGGCGGGCTGTTCCACGCTTGCCTGGGCTTTTTCATCGGCCGGTTGCGGCATTGGTTCCCGCCGCTGGTCTCTGGCCTTGTTATTCTGGTTATTGGCATCGAGCTTATTCCTGTTGGCATCAAATACGCCGCGGGCGGGGCCGCTGATTTCCAGATCAACAGCCCGTCTTGGGGCAGTGCCCTCAACTGGGGGATGGCGCTGGTCGTGATAATCGTCGCCCTTGTGCTGAAGTTCATGACCACCGGCATCCTGTCTTCCGCGGCTGTATTGTTCGGCCTTGTGGCGGGCTATCTTGTCGCCATTGTGTTGGGTGAAGTGAATTTTGGTCGCGTTGCCTCCGCCAGCTGGTTTGCCATTCCGCAACCGTTCAAATACGGCTTTGAGTTCAACGCGGCGGCGATCATCGGCATTTGCCTGATGTCGATCGTCTCGGCGATTGAAACCGTTGGCGATGTTTCCGGCATCACCAAGGGCGGCGCCAGCCGTGAAGCCACCGACAAGGAATTGTCCGGCGCAACTTTTGCCGACGGGATCGGGACTGCGGTTGCCGGTGTCTTTGGCGGGTTGCCGAACACCTCCTTCAGCCAGAACGTCGGCCTGATCTCGATGACCGGGGTGATGTCTCGTGCGGTGGTCACCACCGGCGCGATCTTCCTGATCCTCTGTGGGCTGGTGCCTAAAATCGGTGCCGTGATTGCCGCGATGCCGATCTCGGTCCTTGGTGGCGGTGTTATTGTCATGTTTGGCATGGTGGCGTCGGCGGGGGTGAACATGCTCGCTGATGTTGTCTGGAATCGCCGCAACATGATGATCCTGGCGCTGTCCCTGGCCTTTGGTCTGGGCCTGCACCTTGAGCCAAAGTCGCTTCAGCATCTGCCGCAAACCGCGCAGGTTCTGCTGGCCTCGGGGCTTCTGCCTGCCGCTTTCCTTGCGGTTGTGCTGAACCTCATCCTGCCGCAAGAAGACAGCTGATCCGTTCTTCGTTCGATAGCTGTTGAACATCATGAGCCGCACCCTGTATACATGGGGTGCGGTTTTTTATTGAGGGACCCATGACAACTCTGCTGCTGAAAAACGCTGATCACATCGCCACCATGGATGCCCATGATCGCGAATTGACTAACGCCAGCATTTTCATTCGTGATGGCGTGATCGAAACCGTCGGGCCAGAAGCCGAACTTCCCGCTGATGCGGATGAGGTGATTGACCTGTCCGGTCATGTCGTCACCCCGGGGATGGTCAACACCCACCATCACCTGTTCCAGAACCTGACCCGGGTTGTCCCCGCCGCCCAGAACGAAACTCTTTTTGGCTGGCTGAAAACCCTCTATCCCATCTGGTCGCGCATCAACCCTGAGCAGTTTTACGCCGCCGTCGCCCTCGGGCTTGCGGAACTGGCGCTGTCAGGATGCACGACGTCATCCGACCATCAATACATCTTCCCCAATGGCGCCCGTCTTGATGACAGCATCGCCGCCGCCCGTGATGTCGGGGTGCGGTTCACCGCCACCCGCGGCGCCATGAGCATCGGGGAAAGCAAGGGCGGGCTGCCGCCGGACTTTCTGACGGAAGATGAAGATTTCATCCGTGATGACAGCATTCGCCTGCTCGACGCCCATCACGACAACAGCCGCTACGCCATGACCCATGTCGCGCTGGCGCCGTGTTCGCCGTTTACCGTCACGACGGAACTGATGCGTGACGCCGCCCTGCTGGCGCGGGATAAAGGCGCGCGACTGCACACGCACCTTGCGGAAAACATCGAGGATATCGCCTATTCCGAAGCCAATTTCGGCAAGCGTCCCGGCGATTATGCCGAAGAACTGGGCTGGGTCGGGGATGACGTCTGGCATGCCCATTGCGTCCAGCTCAATGATGACGAGATCAACCTGTTTGCCCGCACCGGCACCGGTGTTGCCCATTGCCCTTGTTCCAACATGCGGCTGGCGAGTGGCATCGCGCCGGTTCGGAAAATGCGTGACGTTGGCGTTCATGTCGGGCTCGGGGTCGATGGCTCGTCGTCCAATGATTCCGCCCATATGCTGAACGAAGCGCGGCAAGCCATGCTGCTGCAACGCGTCGGGGGAGACCCCGCCGCCCTCACCGCCCGTGATGCCCTCGCCATGGCCACCCGTGATGGCGCCAGGGTGCTGGGGCGTGATGATATTGGCGTTATTGCCGCGGGTTATGCCGCCGATATCGCCGCCTATGACACCCATGTCATTGACTTTGCCGGTGCCCATTCGGACCCGATCGCGGCGCTGATTTTCTGCGGCCCCGTGAAGACCAATCACACCATTATCAATGGCCGGGTGGTGGTCCGTGATGGCGTCTTGACGACCATGGATCTGCGTGAGCTGATGCAGCGTCACCGCAAGCATTCCATCAATCTGGTGAACAACGCCTGATCGTGCCGACGCTCATCCAGGGGGGTGATCCTCACGGTTATGTGATTTGCCCCTTGAGGCTGGTTTTTTATAATCAGCCTCATGAACAGCTTCTTTCGATCATGTTTACGTCCTGTCTTTCGTGAAGCCGGTGTCGGGCTGATCACCCCTTCAGGGGCAGAGCTTGTGGTTGCGCCAGCTGATGGGCCTACGCTGGTTTTCGCCCGCTGGCGGGATATGTTCCGGTTGCTCATCTCCCCGGAACTAGCGTTCTGCGAAGCCTATGCCAAAGGTCACATGACGATCGAGGGCGGTCAGGTCTATGACGCCATGATCCGCATGATGCGGATCAATGCCACGCAATCGCGGGTGTTTCTGGCGGGCAAGGGGTTGATCACATTGACAGCCCCCCTGTTCCGCCTGATGGAAGGCACCACCCCGCGCAAATCAAAAAAAAATGTTCATGCCCATTACGACCTTGGCAATGACTTCTA
>JAGWAQ010000134.1:5248-7350 GCA_021296375.1 Alphaproteobacteria bacterium | reverse complement strand
AAAACCCCGCCACGATGCTGATGCTCGCCGCCGGCTGCACCCGCGCCTGGGCGTTTTCCAATGGCGCGACGGGGCGGCCTGACCGTCTTGACCATGATGAACCGCGGCGCGTTGCCGAAGCGGACGCGACCCTGGGGCTGGCCCATGTCGTCATCACTTCTGTTGATCGTGATGATCTTGATGATGGCGGGGCTAAACATTTTGCCGAAACCATCACCGCCATCCGCAATTCTTCGCCTGACACCACGGTTGAGGTGCTGACGCCTGATTTCCTGAAAAAAGACGGCGCGCTTGAGGTAGTGGTTGCGGCCAAGCCAGATGTCTTTAACCATAATCTTGAAACCGTGCCGCGGCTTTACCCTTCGGTTCGGCCGGGGGCGCGGTATTTTGCCTCGCTCCGCTTGCTTGAGGATGTCAAACGGCTCGATCCCGCGATCTTCACCAAATCCGGCATTATGGTGGGGCTGGGGGAAGACCATGATGAAGTCGTTCAGGTGATGGATGACATGCGCGCCGCCGATGTCGATTTCATGACCATTGGCCAGTACCTGCAGCCGACCCCCAAGCACCATCCGCTTGACCGGTTCTGGACGCCGGAAGAATTCGCGCGCCTCACCACCCTTGGTCAGGGGAAAGGCTTTCTGTTGATCTCGGCGACACCATTAACGCGCTCGTCCTACCACGCTGATGACGATTTCGCCGCATTGAAAGCCGCGCGATTGGATGCTATGGGCTAAGCTCATCTTTAGCTCAACAGGCGTTGCCATGACGACTCTTAAGGAAAAACGTGTGATTCGCCACAAGCCGGAGCATCTCTATGCGCTGGTGGCTGATGTCAAGTCCTACCCGGAATTCCTGCCGTGGTGCATGGGGGCGCGGATACGTGAGCAGGATGACAGCTCGATGCGCGCTGATCTGATGATCGGGTTCCGCCTCTATCGCGAGAAATTCACCTCCTATGTTGATCTTGATCCGGCGTCACGAACCATCAATGTCGAATATGCCGACGGGCCGTTCAAATACCTCAAGAATGCCTGGGTGTTCCGTCCGCATCCCGACGGGTGCGAGATTGATTTCTACGTTGATTTCGAGTTCAAATCGGCGCTTTTCCAATCGGTTGTGGAAACATTATTCGGGGAAGCGGTGAAGAAAATGGTGAGGGCTTTTGAAACCCGTGCCGATGCCTTGCATGACCGTGTGTCTTAAGCGATAAGCGACGCGTTCAGCAATTCCGACTTCAGCATTTCAAGCGCATAACGGGTGGCTTCTGCGCGCACGGCGGCGCGATCACCTGAAAACCGCTGTTCGACCGCGCGGCTGGCCATGGCCTCGCCTTGTCGGCGGCACAAGCCAAACCACACCAGCCCCACGGGCTTGTCTTTACTGCCGCCGCCGGGGCCCGCCACGCCGCTGACAGATACTGCCAGGGCCCGGGGGTGGTCCACCGCCCTGGCCGCGCCTTCGGCCATCCCTAACACCACCGCCATGGAGACCGCGCCATGGGCCTCAAGGCTGGCGGCGGTGACACCGAGTTCTTGCATTTTGGCGGCGTTGGAATAGGTCACGAAGCCGCGATCAACGGCAACAGAAGAGCCGGCGATATCCGTCAGGGCGGCGGCGATCATGCCGCCGGTGCAGGATTCCGCCGTCGCGATCATGAGGTCATGTTCAGAGGCGAGGGTGATGATGTCTTGCGCGATTGTCATGACATTGCCCCGAGGATTGAGGTGACGAGGATAATGACAGCACCGGCCATAGCGCCCGCCACCACGTCATCGGCCATCACGCCCGCCGCCCCGGGCAAATCTTCAGCCACTTTCACGGGGCCCATCTTGACGATATCAAACAGGCGGAACAGCAGAAAACCGGCGATCACCGACAGGATGTATTCAGGGGTTGCCGCTACGGCATAAGGAATGGCCAGAAACACCAGCCATTGCCCCACCACTTCATCGATAATAACGGCGCCGGAATCCTTGATGCCGGTGACGCGGAAATGGGCATCAGCGGCGGGAAAACCGAGCAAGGTTGCGATCACAATCGCCACCACCAGACTGCCGATCCCGCCATAAAAGCTGATGGCAACAGCGGCGATCACCGCC
>JAGWAQ010000134.1:4702-5182 GCA_021296375.1 Alphaproteobacteria bacterium | reverse complement strand
CAGTCTTTCGGGATAGCGGGGGTGACGGCGGGGGTAACGGTGACGGCGGCGGTGACAGCGGCCTGAACGGCAATACCTTCACGCCGTCCGGTAAACCCCAGCCCTTCGCTGGTGGTGGCTTTCACCGACACCCGCGTCAGGGCAAGGTTCAGCAGATCCGCGATGCGGGTGCGGATCGCGTCACGGTTGGGGGTGATTTTAGGGGCTTCGGCAATGATCGTCAGGTCAATAAAGGTCAGCTGCCCGCCTTGCGCGGCGAGCTGGTCAGCGGCAGCCTTGAGGAAAAAGGCGGAATCCTTGCCCTTCCATTGATCATCAGAAGGGGGGAAGTGACTGCCGATATCGCCATCCGCCATCACGCCGTAAATCGCATCGGTGAGGGCGTGAAGCGCGACATCACCATCGGAATGGGCGTCAAACCCGCGGTCATGGTCGAGCGCGACGCCGCCCAGCATGATGGGGCCAGGGCCATCATTAAAC
>JAGWAQ010000134.1:0-4624 GCA_021296375.1 Alphaproteobacteria bacterium | reverse complement strand
TACCAATATTTCGGCGCGCGCCAGGTCATCAGCGGTGGTGATTTTATCCATCATCGCGTCGCCCTGGCAGAGATGAACGGTTTGCCCGGCGTCTTCAACAAGGCTGGCGTCATCGGTGGCGGTGCTGTTGTGATCATTGTCATGGAGCGCTTTGATCAGGCTGAAGGTGAACCCTTGCGGGGTCTGGATGCGGAACACCGCGTCCCGCTCAACCCGCCCGGTGACGATGTTGTTTTCGGCCGTCTTCAGGCTGTCTGACGGCGGCAGGGCAGGGATGACGGCCTGATGCCCCGCCTCAAGGGCATTGATCAGGCGGTCCAGCACGTCGGCACTGACAAAAGGCCGGGCGGCGTCATGGATCAACACATGGTCCGGCGCATCAAGGGCGTTCAGCCCGGCTTTGACAGAATCCGGTCGTTCCGCCCCGCCAATCACAACGCGCCATCCATAGGGGGCGGCGAGCGCTTCGGCCATATCCCTGGCGTCTTCAGCCACCACCAGCACGCCTGACGTGATGCGGGGATGGGCGGCAAGGCGTTCAAGCGCATGGGCCGCCACGGTCTTGCCCCCCAGCACACGCCACGGCTTGGCAATATCCCCCCCGAGGCGGGTGCTGCGTCCGGCGGCCAGCAAGACGGTATGAACAGAAGCAGAAGTCATGCCCTCTTATAGTCCCAAAGCCGGAAAAACGCCAGTTGCCGCAGGCTCGCCGTCGGGATTTTTACGCTTTTGATTTGCCTAAATATCAGGCAGGGGATATATTGCCTAAAAATTAGGCAGGTTGTGATCAGCCTCAAGGTGGAAAAGATGCCGCGCGGTCCTCTTCAGATTGGGAGCATTTCCCTTGATCATCCGGTCATCCTTGCCCCGATGTCGGGGGTGACGGATTGGCCGTTCCGCCGCATGGTGCGGCAATTGGGGGCGGGGCTGGTGGTGTCGGAAATGGTGGCCAGTGCGGCCATTCTTTCAGGCGTTAAAAGCGAAATGCGGAAACTGTCCACCGACGCCAAGGCCGAATTCCCGTTTTCGCTCCAGTTGGCGGGCTGGCACCCGGCGATGATGGCGGAAGCCGCCAGGGTCGGCGAAGACATGGGGGCGGCGGTGATTGACATCAACATGGGCTGTCCGGCGCGCAAAGTGACAGGCAAGCTGGCGGGGTCTGCCCTGATGCAGGATGAAGACCTCTGCGCGCGTATTTTTGAAGCGGTGCGCGCGGCGGTCAATGTTCCCGTGACCGTCAAGATGCGCTTGGGGTGGGATGACGAGACCCTGAACGCCCCGCAATTGGCCAAACGCGCCCAGGATGAAGGTTTTGCCCTTGTCGCGGTGCATGGCCGCACGCGCTGCCAGTTCTATAAAGGCAAGGCGGATTGGCGCGCGGTGGCGGCGGTCAAGGACGCGCTGACGATCCCTGTTATGGTCAATGGCGATATTTCAACCCTTGCCGATGTCGACAAGGCGATTGCGCAATCCGGTGCGGATGGCGTGATGATCGGGCGAAGCGCCATGGGACGGCCGTGGTTCATCGCCCAGGCGGGGCAGCATCTTCGTGGCCAGGCGGTGCGCCCTGAACCGAGCCTTGAGGAACGTTATGAGATCATGACGGCGCATCTTGACCTGATGCTGGCGCATTACGGAACCGACGGCTTGCGGCTGGCGCGTAAACATATCGCCGCCTACACCACGGGGATGAAAGGGTCTGCCCTGATGCGGCAGATCGCCAATAACACCAGCAATGCCGAAGAAACCTTCGCCACCATCAACGCCTGGTTCAAGGACCAGATTGAACATGAAGGCCGGGCGGACTCTTCTGAAGTGGCGGCCCAATGACCAGGGCCATTAATCCTCATTTGGCTTATGGCCGAGATCCATCTGGCCGAGATCCCTCTGGCGGCGATAACATCTCGCTTGCTGAAGCCGTGGTGGCGGGGCTGACGCATCCGGTGATCGCGCTTGATGAGCAGGATCAGCTGGTGTTCGTCAATACCGCCGCCGAGGAGTTCTTCAAGGCCAGTCGCGGGATACTTGAGGGCATGCCCCTGAGCGGCTTTATCGACGCTGATCACGCCATCTTCGGGATGATCAAGCGCAGCCGAAATTCCCGCGCCAGTGTCAGTGATCAGGGGCTGGACATCACCTCCCCCCGGCTCGGGCATCGGTTGGTGAATATTCAGGTGTCGTCCCTGCATGGCGCCGGATTGCCGCAGGTGGTGGTGATCGCCCTGCAGGAACGCGCCCTGGCGGAACGCTTGCGAGGGCAGGAGATGTTTCGCGGCGCGGCGCGCTCCATGACGTCGCTGTCGGCACTGCTGGCCCATGAGATCAAGAACCCCCTTGCGGGCATTCGCGGGGCGGCGGAATTGCTCCAGCAAGGAGAGGGTGTTGATGCCGGTGAACGCCAGGCCCTAACAGGGTTGATCGTTGCGGAAACCGATCGCATCGCCGCCTTGTTGACACGCATGGAAGCGCTTGCGGGGGGCAAGGCGATTGACCGTCACCCCGTCAATATCCATGAAGTGATCGACCATTGCATTCGACTGGCGGAGAACAGTTTTGGCAAAAACCGCACCATCATGTCGCGGTTTGACCCATCGCTTCCCGCCACCGAAGGTGATCGCGATCTGCTCATCCAGTCGTTACTAAATTTGATTAAGAATGCTTGTGAAGCCACTGATAATAATGGAACTATTTTGATTTCAACTTCCTATAACCTGGGTGCGCGCCTGTCGGTGGCTGATGAAGGTTCGCGGCTGATTGCGCCCTTGGTTGTTGAGGTGACGGATAATGGCGTCGGCATTTCCCCTGAGCTTCGCGCCCATATTTTCGACCCGTTTGTGACGGATAAATCCAATGGTTCCGGGCTAGGGTTGGCGCTTGTCGCCAGCGCCATTGCTGACCATGGCGGGACGATTGATGTCAGCTCACGTCCCGGGGAAACATCTTTTCGGATTGGCTTGCCTCTGGCGGCATCATCGGTGGGGAAAAGCAAAAAACCTGCTGAACAACCTATTGGCCAAGAGATGGGTTCATGACCAGCGCATCACCACTGATATTGCTTTCTGATGACGATAAGTCGATCCGTCTGGTGGCGTCAAAAGCACTCGCCAACGCCGGGTTTCAGGTCAAGACTGCGGAGACGCTTGAAGGCCTGATGGCCTTGATCGACCACCACGACGCCTCGGTCTTGGTGTCCGATGTCGTCTACCCAGATGGCGACGCGCTGGATGTGCTGCCGCAGATCAAGATCAGCCGCCCTGATTTGAATATCATCATGATGAGCGCACGTTCGACCCTGCTGACCGCGGTCAAGGCGCAGGAAGGTGAGGTGTTTGCCTATTTGCCGAAACCGTTTCCGCTTGAGGCATTGGTGGAAACGGTGACGGCGGCTCTTGCGGCATCCCCCAAGCTTGCGGCCAATCCACCGGTTGCTGCCGAAGACGCCCTCGGCGATGGGGACCAGAGCCAGATTGTCGGCACGTCGCCCGCGATGCAGGATATTTTCCGGTCGATGGCGCGGCTGGTGCCGACGGACCTTTCCGTCATGATCACCGGCGAAAGCGGCACAGGCAAGGAAGTCGTGGCGCGGGCATTGCATGATTTGGGCCGCCGCCGTGATGGCCCTTTTGTTGCCCTCAACATGGCGGCGATCCCCAGGGATTTGATTGAAAGTGAATTGTTCGGCCATGAAAAAGGCGCTTTTACCGGCGCTGACCGCCGCCTTGATGGTCGCTTTGCCCAGGCCAAAACCGGCACGTTGTTTCTGGATGAGATCGGCGATATGCCCCCCGATGCCCAGACGCGATTGCTGCGGGTGCTGCAAGATGGCGGCTATACCCGCGTCGGGGGGCGTGAGGTGATCAGGTCGGATGCCCGAATTATCGCCGCCACCCACCAGTCCCTGCCGGAGTTGATCCAAAAAGGGCAGTTTCGGGAAGATCTCTATTATCGTTTGAATGTGGTGCCGTTGAACTTGCCGCCATTGCGCGAACGCCCTGACGATATCCCTGATCTGGTGCGTCATTTCATGGCGCGGGCGGCGGGGGAGGGGCTGTCCCCCAAATCGATCGCGCCTGATGCCATGGCATTGCTGAAATCAAGCCCCTGGCCGGGCAATGTCCGTGAGCTTGAAAACCTCATCAGGCGGGTGCTGGTGCTGGTGGATGATGGGGTGATCACCTCAAAACATTTATCCAGCCTTCTGGCGTCTGGCGGCGAACATACGCCCGGGGGGGAGATCGCCGATGCCGATAACCTGAGCGAAGCGGCCGCGCTGCATATTGAGCGGTTTTTTGCATCCCATAATGGCAATTTGCCGGCACCGGGCCTGTATGGGCGCATTCTCGAAGAGGTCGAACGGCCATTGATCACCGCCACCTTGCAGGCGACGGGCGGCAATCAGATCAAGGCGGCGGAAGTGCTGGGGCTGAACCGCAATACCTTGCGCAAGAAGATCCAGTTGCTGGGGATATCCCCCACCGTCAGCCGCTTCAAGAGGAGGCCATGATGGCGGCGGCCATGATGGTGGCGGCGCATGACCACAACAACATCACCACAAGTCACGGCGATGCTGGCCTCTTGATGACGGGCCCCTGGATTACTGGCCCCTGGATTACTGGAATGATGG
>JAGWAQ010000133.1 GCA_021296375.1 Alphaproteobacteria bacterium | reverse complement strand
GGGAAGACCCGATATGGGAAGACCCGATAGGTGAAGACCCGATATGGGAATAATAGTCATCGGCCCGTCATTATGCTAGAAGTTGGGGCAAGGAGAAAACAATGAAGCTGCATTTCACCGCATCAGCCCGCCCCGACGCGATCAAGAAATACGATGATCTGGTCAAGCGCTATGGCCAGCATGACGCTGATGATTGCGACGTGATCGTGGCGCTTGGCGGTGACGGGCGGATGCTGACGGCCCTGAAAAGCACTTTTACCAACGGCAAGCCTGTTTACGGCCTGAATTGCGGCACGGTGGGGTTTCTTCTCAATGATGTCGACACCCCCGACGGCAATGATGACCTGATCCAGCGCATCACCTCCGCCCATGAAAACATCATCCACCCGTTGCTGATGCGCGTCACCACCCTTGATGACGCCGAACATAAAGCCCATGGCATCAACGAAGTGTCCCTGCTTCGGGAAAGCCACCAGGCGGCGAAAATCGCCATTACTGTTGATGGCGTTATCCGCATGGAAGAGCTGACCTGCGACGGGGTGCTGGTGGCGACACCCGCCGGCAGCACCGCCTATAACCTGTCGGCCCATGGCCCGATCATCCCCATCGGGGCGGGGGTGTTGGCCTTAACCCCGATCAGCGCGTTCCGCCCCCGGCGTTGGCGCGGGGCCTTGCTGCGGGAAGACGCGGTGGTCGATATCACCGTCAAGGAAGCGCAATTCCGCCCCGTAAGTGCAACAGCAGATTCGTTTGAAATCAGGGATGTAAAGCGCGTTGTTATATCAGAAGATCAAGACATAACCCTGCGCATCCTGAGTGACCAGGGCCTTGAAGAGCGGGTCATGAAAGAGCAGTTTGTGTTCTGATCAACCGGCCTTCAGTTGACGATCAACAAACGCCGCCATGCGCGTCCATACCGCCTCCAGCACCTCCGGCAATTCCAGCATCAGCTCGTGTTTCGCCTCGTCATAATGGTGGATTTCCGCGCCTTTTATCTTGCCCAGGCAAGGGGCTGAATACGCCGCCCCCACGACGGTTTCATCCCCCGCCAGATGCGCCTGCACCGGCAGGTCATAATCGCTCATCCAGACGTCATCACCGGTGGTGGCCAGGCAAGACCGGTACGCCGCCCTCACCCAGCCAAAGGTCGGGCCACGGGTGCGCAACGCCGGGTTCTGGTCAAACAGGTCAAATTGCAGGCTATAGCCTTTCGGGTCACGGGTCAGGTTGTTGTTTGGGGAAAAGTCACGACTGCGGGAAAACCCTTGCTGAAACGGCACCCGCAAACGCGACACCCCAAGGGCGCAGACCAGATCAAGCACACGATGCACCAGCTTTGGCGGCATGACGGGCGGCATGATCATGGGGGAGGACAGCATCACGCCGTTGACGGTGATGTTGCGGCGATCCTTGAGCCAGCGCCCCAGCCGAAGCCCCAGATGCCCCCCCATGGAATGGCCAAAGATCATCAAGGGCAGGCGTTCATCAAGGAACCCGGCATCATCCGCCGCCGCTTCCGCCGCCGCAAGCATCTCGTCATAATCATCAATATGAATGGCCGTGGGGTGCGCCGTCATGCGGGAGCTCAGCCCCTGCCCCGGCCAATCGATCGTCAGCGCCTCAAGCCCCATTTGGGCAAAGCCATCAGCTTGATCCTGATGCTTTTCCACAAATTCCGTAAACCCCGGCAGAACAAGGATGCGGCCTCTTGGCTTGGCTTTGGCTTGGGGTGAAGTCACACGATAGCGCACACGGGTGGCGCCCAGCTGGATGTAATGGTCAGTCATGGTTTTATTTACACGTTCAGGAGGAGGTATTCACGTTCCCATGGGCTGATGACCTGAAGATAGGCCTCGCCCTCGGCACGTTTGATTTCAAGAAAGACACGGACAAATTCATCCCCCAGCACGTCATGCAGGGCGGTTTCCTTTTCCAGCTTGTCGAGCGCGGCGTCAAGGTTGCGCGGGATGGTGGTGAGGTCTTCGGCGGATTTTGTTTGCTCACGGCGGGCGCGGGTTTCGTTTTTCAGCCCCAGGTAGACCGTCGCCAAAGTCGCGGCAATCGCCAGGTAAGGGTTGGCATCCGCCCCGGGGATGCGGTTTTCGATCCGCCGCTGTTGCGGGGTTGATCGCGGCACGCGCAGGCCCACCGTGCGATTATCCACCCCCCAGGCGAGATTGGTGGGGGAATCTTCCCCCGACAGCAAGCGGCGGTAGGAATTGACGTAAGGCGCCATCAGCGGCATGGCGGCGGAAAGATAACGCTGCATCCCGCCGATCGCGGTATTGAACCGGTCCGTCGGTTCGCCATCGTCATCACTGAAGATATTCTTGCCCGTCGCCTGATCAATCACCGAAACATGAACATGCATGGCGCTGCCCGGTTGCGATTGCATGGGTTTGGCCATAAAGGTCGCGTGGACATTATGGTCAAGCGCCGCCTGCCGCACCGTGCGCTTGAAAATGAACGTCTGGTCAGCAAGGTCCAGCACCTCGCCATGATTGAAATTGATCTCCATCTGCGCCGCCCCGGCCTCATGGGACAGGGTGTCGACATCAAGGTTCTGGATATCGCAGTAATCGTAGATATCCTCAAACAACGGGTCGAACTCATTAACAGCATCGATGCCGTAAGCTTGCGGCGCCATTTCCGCCCGGCCGGATTTGCCAATCGGCGGCGATAATGGTGTGTCGCTCTGGGATTCCTTGCGGACGAGGAAAAACTCAAGCTCCGGCGCGATGATCGGCTTCAGCCCCATCTCCTCGAATTTCGCAATGACGTTCTTCAACACCTGCCGAGGCGCGACATCGACGACGGAGCCGTCATGATAGATCGCGTCATGGATAACCTGGGCGGTGGGTTCCATGTACCATGGCACAAAACGAACCCCCGACATGTCCGGCACAAGGATAATATCGGAATTGGTTTCGCGCAGAACATCACTGTCGATGTAATCGCCGGTCACCATCTGGCCAAAGACGTATTCCGGCAGACGCAGGTTCTGCTCCTTGATGGCGGATTTGAACTTTTTGACAGGAACGATCTTGCCGCGGGGGATGCCCGCCATGTCACTGACCAGGCACTCAACCTCCGTGATCGAGTTTTGTTCAAGCCAGTCAATAAGGTCATTCTTCATTCGGCACCGGTCGTCTTAGCTGTCGCTGGTTTGGCCATCCTCAAGCTGGTCGTCGCCGGAGGCTTGGCGCATCCACATGGTATAGTACATGCCGTTTAATGCAAGAAGCTCTTGATGCGTGCCGCGTTCAGCGATTTGACCTTCGCTGAGGACAAGAATCTCGTCGCAATTCACCACTGTTGACAGACGGTGGGCAATAACAACCGCGGTGCGGCCTTCGCTGATCGCATCAAGCGACCGCTGGATGTCCTTTTCCGTGCGGCTGTCGAGGGCCGAAGTCGCCTCATCAAACAGAAAGATCGACGGGTTCTTGATAATGGCGCGGGCAATCGCCACGCGCTGCTTTTCCCCGCCGGAAAGTTTCAACCCGCGTTCGCCGACCTTGGTGTCATAGCCGTCGGGCAGCATGGCGATGAAGTCATGAAGCGAGGCGAGTTTCGCCGCTTCCCGGATTTCCGCAAGGGAAGCGTCAGGGCGACCATAGGCGATGTTGTCGGCAATCGTCGTGTTGAACAACACCGTGTCCTGGGGAACAACCGCGATCTCACTGCGCAAACTGGCCTGCTGGACGGATTTGATGTCCTGCCCGTCGATCCGGATCTGCCCTTCTTCAGGGTCATAAAACCGGAACAGCAGCCGCGAGATGGTGGATTTCCCGGCCCCGCTTGGCCCCACAATGGCCACACGCTGACCGGCACCAATACTCAAATCAAGGCCGCGCAAGACCCCCCGCGGCCCATAGGAAAACACCACCTTGTCAAAATCAATCGCCGCGCCCTTGATGGTGATCGGCTTGGCGCCGGGTTCATCAACGATCTCTGCGGTTTCTTCAAGCAGCGAGAACATGCGTTCCATATCCGCCAGCGATTGCCGGATTTCGCGGTAAATATACCCGAGGAAATTAAGCGGCAAATAAAGCTGGATGAGATAGGTGTTGACCACCACAAACGTGCCGATGGTGAAATTGCCGGCATGGATGTCATGCCCCGCCATCCCCATCACCAGCGCAAGCCCTGTCGTGATGATCAGCCCCTGCCCGATATTGACCACCGAAAGCGATGTGCGCGACTGCACCGCCGCCACTTCGTATTTCGACAAAGCCTTAGAATATCGTTGAGCTTCGATCTCTTCAGCATTGAAATATTTAACTGTTTCATAGTTAAGGAGTGAATCCACCGCGCGGGTGGCGGCGCCTTCATCGGCCTCGTTCATGCGGCGGCGAAACTTGATCCTCCATTCCGTCACCGACAAGGTAAAGACCGTGTAGAGCGCCACCGTCACGAAAGTGACGAGGGCGTAATAAAACCCGAATAGCGACCACATGATGATCGACACCAGCACCAGCTCGATGACCAGTGGCATGACCTCAAGCAAGGCAAAGGTCAGCAGAAATTCCATGCCTTTGGCGCCACGTTCAATGGCGCGGGTCATGCCGCCGGTCTGGCGATCAAGATGAAACCGCAGGCTCAGGCGATGCAGATGACGAATGGTGGTGAGGGCCGCGCCATGCACGGCTTTG
>JAGWAQ010000132.1:5064-8855 GCA_021296375.1 Alphaproteobacteria bacterium | reverse complement strand
TGTTTTGGGCTCGTTTTTATTGGGCTCGCTTGTTTTGGGCTCGCATGTATTCTGCACATTTATATTCTGCACATTTATATATAGTGAACCACTAGGCCGAGGCAATAACCGCGTCAGCGACAAGATTGTCCTTGATATCCCGCCGCACGTTAATCCAGCGCATGTGGATAGAATTGCGAACAATCTCTTCATCAAGGGTTTTCAGCTCATCAGCAATCGGCGCCCAGCGGATCAGGGCATCCGCGCTTGGCTGGAACGCCGCCGGGCCTTCCGCCAGTTCCGTCCAATCGGCATGATCACAGCGCAGCAGGCCCTCGTCGGTCATCTCGGCAAAGTCTTTGGCGGGAATGTCATCTTGCTGATAATTGCTGAGAATCCGGATAATCACCTGACGGCTTAAATCCTGGGCTGTTCGGGCATCAGCAGCACCGCGCTTGACCAGCATCGCCCCGAGATAAATCGACAAATCGGCGACGGCCGCGCCAAAAATATGCCAGCGCGCCATTTTCATCGACTTAAGATAGGTCTCGTCTTCAAATAATTTTGGCCATTGGGTGCCTGCACGGGTCTTGATGTAGGTGTAGAGGCTGACTTGAGAGACAAATGCCGCCTGTTTTTCAGCATAGGCAATATAGGCATCCATGCTATCCAGAGGAGCCATAGGCGCAAAACCAAGTCGCTTTTGCACATGAGCTAAAAATTTAAGTATCACAATTTTGCCTCATTTTATCTTGTAATTCCCCTCAATGTGTTTGATTATTTAATTGTCTGCAACTGCAGATTTCGTTCTCATAGTGTTTTGGGGGAAACACAATGACTTTTCCCCCTTTTATCTATGGTAATGCCTATATGGCGAACTAACATGGGGGAGGAACATGAGTAAATCATCCTCAAGCAACCGTGAGATGCATTGGCAGAAGACCAAAACACTCACCATGCTTACTCTAATTATTTGGTATTTCTTTTCGTTTGAGATCCACCTTTGGGGTGAAGCCCTGAACACCGCTGGTTTCCCTGGCGGTTACTTCATGGCTGGCCAAGGTTCTCAGGTCGCGTTTGCACTTCTCGTATTCTGGTTTGCTCGTCGCCAAGACAAGCTTGACCAAGAATATGGCGTGGCAGAATAAGGGAGCTTTTCACTATGATTAAACTCGAAGGTGGTTTTATCCAAAACCTCGGCCGGGTCTATGGTCTCTATACCATGGGCTTCCTTGGCTTCGTTATCCTGATGGCTATTCTTGAAGCCGTTGGTGTCTCTAACACAATCATTGGTTGGCTGTTTGTGGCCTTTACCGTTTTGATTTACGCCCTCATCGGGGTGTTGTCACGGACGATGGATTCCGGCCAGTACTATGTTGCTGGGCGTGAAGTTCCAGCGGTCTTTAACGGGATGGCAACTGCGGCTGACTGGATGTCAGGTGCGTCCTTTATCGCGATGGCTGGTGGTATTTACCTCAAAGGCTATCCGTACATGGCGTTCCTGGTCGGTTGGACTGGCGGTTATGTGCTGGTGGCTTCGCTCATCGCACCATTCCTGCGCAAGTTTGGCTGTTACACCGTTCCAGATTTCATTGGTACACGTTATGGCGGCAATGTTGCCCGTCTTTGCGCGGTGATCATTCTGGTGGTGGCGTCCTTCACTTACGTGACGGCACAGATCACCGGTACTGGTATTGTCGCATCCCGCGCCCTCAACATTCCGTTTGAAGCTGGGGTATGGATCGGTCTTGCCGGTATCCTGTTCTGTTCCATGCTTGGCGGTATGCGTGCCGTGACCTGGACCCAGGTGGCGCAGTACATCGTGCTGATCGTCGCTTACCTGATCCCGGTGTTCTGGATGTCCAACAAGCTCGGTTACGGCCTGATCCCGCATTTCGCGCAGTTTGACGCGGTTTCACGGGTTCAGGAACTGGAAGCCCTGCACGGTGTTAAGGCCTTGATGCCAACCGCTGAAGCGCAAGCTGAAGCTGGCAAACTGGCTGCACTGAAGGTTGGCATCAACGATGCGTCAACCACACCAATGGCAAAGTGGAAGTTCTTCACCCTCGTGCTCTGCATGATGGCGGGTACCGCTTCACTTCCGCACGTTCTGATGCGTTACTTCACCACTGCTTCGGTGAAGGCGGCTCGTCAGTCTGTGGGTTACTCCCTGCTGTTCATCTGCCTGCTTTACCTGACGGCGCCTGCGCTGGCGACATTCACCAAGCTGTCTCTGCTTGACCCGAATGTAGCCACCAGCATCATCGGTAAGTCGGTTGCTGAAGTTTCCAACCTTGAGTGGATCAAGCAGTGGAGCAGCGTGAACTTCCTGAAGATTGTTGACGGCAACGGTGATGGTATCGTTCAGATCAACGAATTCTTCATGAAGGGTGACATTGTTGTGCTGGCAACGCCTGAAATGGCTGGCCTGCCTTACGTGATCTCCGGCCTCGTTGCCGCGGGTGGTCTGGCTGCGGCCATGTCCACCGCTGACGGTCTGCTGCTGGCGATTGCGAACGCGCTGTCCCATGATCTGTACTACAAGATTATCGACCCTAAGGCTGACACCAAGACACGTCTGATCGTGGCCCGTGCCCTGCTTCTGGTTGTTGGTGCCGCTGGAGCTCTGGTGGCTTCATTGAAGCTGACCGGTATCCTCGGTGCGGTGGCCTGGGCGTTCTGCTTTGCAAACTCCGGCCTGTTCTTCCCCCTCGTCCTTGGCGTGTGGTGGAAGCGGGCGAACCGTGCTGGCGCAGTTGCCGGTATGGTCGGTGGTTTCCTTGCAGGGGCGATCTACCTCTATCAGGTGCAGTTCAACGGCATGACTCCATGGATTGGTCTTGATGGCCTGCGCTTTGGTATGATTGGTATGCCCGTGAGCTTGATCCTGATGATCGTTGTCAGCCTTATGACCGAAGAGCCGGATGCTGAAACCCAGAAGATGGTTGAAGAAATCCGCGTTCCAGGTGGTAAGTCTGTCATTGACTAAGGTCATCTGACGACACTAAATTTTACGCCGGGGCAGGTCTTTCCTGCCCCGGTTTTTTTTGGCCGAAATCCGGCGATAACAGGTGAAAGTTCTTGCCCCGGTTTTCGCCCCCCTGCTATCAATAAGAAAAGCGGTTATCCCGCATATGTTCATTGAGGCGAATGTTATGCACGCCTGTATACCAATCGGCCTGATGCTTTTTGATTACGCCTTGGGGATCGCCATGTGGACCTTGATCGGGCGTTTTGGCATGTCCATTTTCCTGCTTGAAAATTCAAACTTTTTCTTCATGAAAATGTTTGTCCGCATGACCGACCCGATGATCAAATCAACCCGCGCCATCACCCCGCCGTTCCTGATCGACCGGTTGAAGCCGCTTTATGTGGCGTGGTTTATTTTTATGTTCCGGTTTTACGTGCTGCCGCTGATGCTCGGTTACAGCATGATGGGGGTTCTGTCCTTCCCCCTGGAAGGCGATATCGCCAAGGTCATTTACGACATCGGCAATATCTTCCGCTAAATATTGCGGGGAAGCTCAGGGCTTTTCCACAAACCCATAACCTTCGGATGGCACCAGCTGAACACGGTTGATGATAGTTTTATTGGCGGGATTGATGGTCACCACCTCATCCCCCTTGGCGCCCGTAAACCGCAACACCATCCTGCCTTCAGGGCCGGCGGCGGCATCAACAAGCATCATGCCATCGGGGGAGGCGAAAATGCGCGGCGCGTCATTGCCGCTGGCCGCCAGTTTGCCGACATTGGTGGACAGGCCATAGCCAAGCAGGCCAAGGCAGGCGACAATCATCACCCCCATGACAAC
>JAGWAQ010000132.1:0-5013 GCA_021296375.1 Alphaproteobacteria bacterium | reverse complement strand
GCGGCATCATTTAAAGGCTGGCGATTATCGTCCTGATTGTGCATAGTGGCGGCCATGACCGAGCCCCTTATCATATCTGTGATCGTACCTGAAGAAAGCCCCAGCGACCGGTTGGACCGCTGGCTGGCAACTTGTCTGGCCGCGGATGACCCCAATCTAGACGATGATGACGAGGGACGCAAACCCCTGGCGTTATCGCGCTCACGCCTGAAGAACATGATTCTTGATGGCAACGCCGCGATCAATGGCCACAACACCCGTGATCCTTCGGCTCAAGTCAAACCCGGGGATAAGGTCGAGCTGACCATCCCTCCCCCTACCAGCGCCACCCCCGAAGCGCAGGTGAAGACAGCGACATCATCGTCATCAACAAACCGGCAGGTCTTGTCACCCACCCTGCCCCCGGCACCCCTGACGGCACGCTTGTCAACGCCCTGATCGCGCATTGCGGCGACAGCTTGACCGGCATTGGCGGGGAACGCCGGCCGGGGATTGTCCACCGCCTTGATAAAGACACAAGCGGCGTCATGATGGCGGCAAAAACCGCCGAAGCCCACGCCGTGCTGACAGATATGTTCGCCGCCCATGACCTTGACCGTGTCTATACCGCCATGGTCTGGGGCATCCCGAAACTGCGCCAGCAGACGGTCGACGCGCCAATTGGACGGTCAAACCGTGACCGCAAGAAAATGGCGATCACCGAAAAAGGCCGCCACGCCATCACCCATCTTGATTTCACCCGCGCTATCCCGCCGCTGGCCAGCCTGGCGGAATGCCGACTTGAAACCGGCCGCACCCACCAGATCAGGGTTCATATGGCGCATATCGGCCATGGCATTATCGGGGATCCGCATTACGGCCGCCCCATGCGGGCGGGGCAAATGCCCGACAATGCCCTGCGCGCCGCCCTTCAGGACTTGCGGCAATTCAAGCGGCAGGCGCTCCACGCTTCCCTGTTGGGGTTCAATCACCCTATTACGGGCGAGGCGATGGAGTTCACCACCGCTATCCCTGATGACATGCAGGGGCTGATCGACGGGCTGGAGACCGCCATTAAATCACGCGGCCATCTTTAAAACATAATTGCATGTGACCATATGTAGGTTATGAGCAAATCGATCACATCCAGCAATCTGCCCGCCACCTTGGCGAACATCACGCCAGAGGGCAACCTGTCGCGCTATCTTGACGAGATTCGCAAATTCCCCATGCTGTCGGCTGAGGATGAGTACAGCCTCGCCAAAGACTGGAAGGATACCGGCAATATCGAGGCGGCGCACAAGCTCGTGACGTCCCATCTGCGGCTGGTGGCGAAGATCGCCATGGGGTACCGCGGCTATGGATTGCCTGTGGCGGAGCTGATTTCCGAAGGCAACCTCGGGATGATGCATGCCGTCAAACGGTTTGAACCCGAAAAAGGCTTTCGCTTGTCGACCTATGCCATGTGGTGGATCAAGGCCAGTATTCAGGAATATATTCTGCGGTCATGGTCGCTGGTCAAGATCGGCACCACCGCCGCCCAGAAAAAACTGTTCTTTAACCTGCGCCGCCTGAAAGGCCAGATCAAAGCCATCGAAGACGGCGACCTGACGCCGGAAAACGTCACCCGCATCGCCAGTGAGCTTGATGTCTCCGAAGATGAGGTGGTCAGCATGAACCGCCGCATGGCTGGCGGGGACCATTCGCTCAATGCGCCGATCAGCAGTGAAGGCGAAGCGTCGGAATGGCAGGACTGGCTGGTGGATGACCGCGACACCCAGGATGTGCAATTCGCCGAAGCCGAAGAATATGACGTTCGCCGGAAATTGATGATGGACGCCATGAAAGACCTGAACGAGCGGGAAGTTGCCATCATTCAGGCGCGGCGGCTCAACGACAGCCCCGACACGCTGGAAAACCTGTCGCAACGCTTTGGCATCAGCCGGGAACGCGTCCGCCAGATCGAGGTGCGGGCGTTCGAAAAACTCCAGAAAGCCGTGCGCGACAAAGCCGAAGAGCTGCAGCTGATCGACAGTTAATCCGCTTCCTTCAGGAACAGCTCAACGTGATGGTAAAGCAACGGGAGGTTTCTCGGGTAAATCCTGAACTTTGTTCCATGATTGCGCAGGCTGCCATTTGCCCGCAGTTTCATGTCAAAATCCACCACAACAAGTCCTTCTGACAAGGCATTAATGAAATTCGTTGAACGCGGCTCTTCAAAAACATGGGCCTGTTCAAAAATAACGGCACGTTTCAAGGTTTTGCCGTTGATCAAAATCAAACGCCTGAATTTTGCAAGAAATGTTGAAAGCACAAGGTCATGAGTCCAGAACGGCAACTCAAGGCCTTTATCATGGGTGTTTTTAATGGCGATCTTGTCCCCTTCATTCACCAAGTAAAACCCCAGATTTGTTGGCTGGTTTCCGCCTGTGATGGTGTGCCTGAAGGAGATTTCACCATTTGGTTGTTCTTTCCCAAATGCGCTGATCAGTGCTTTTTGATGTCCCTGGGGAAGAGGCTCTTTATGAAAAAGCGTGAGGAGGTAGCTCTCTCCGCCATGATATTTAATCTCCCAGCCATCAAGATCAGGAATATCGAGATTGTCGTTACGTGATCCGAGTAGTTTTTCAAGATACAACCCGGCGGCGCCAGTCCCCTTAAATTCATCAGGCATGACCTGCCAGCCTTTGGCCAGGATTCCATCCAGGGTAGTGGAGAGGGCTGAGCTGATTGGCGGCGTCATCTCAAGCCACTCTTGGCGTTAAGAAGCCGTTGTTTGGCCATTTCTATATAGTCATCGGAATTATCGATCCCGACCCAGGGGACACCGCATTCTTCAGCCGCAATAGCGGTAGTGCCGCTGCCCATGAACGGGTCAAGCACAGGCCCAGCCTCAACAGAAGACAGGCAACGTTTGGCCAGCTCAACGGGGAACGGCGCCGGATGGGGGTTTTTGCTTTCTTGTGAAATTTCCCAAACACATCCAATAGCATTGGCCTTTGGCGCAAGTTTGAATTCAGGCTTGCAGATAAGGTAGATCACCTCATAATTCGGCAGAAAATACCCGGGGTTGAAATTAATCCCGCCGGCGCGTTTCCAGATGATGATTTGCCGAACAGGAAACCCCGCGACAATATCAGCCCGGTCTTGCAACAGCCCGTTTTGCACCCGCCACTTGTGGTTGTAGAAAATCGCCCCATCCGGCCGCAACACCCGCATCATTTCACTCAAGCAATCGCGTTGCCAACGGACATAGTCCTGATGCGGCATCTGGTCATGATGCCTGTTGTAACCGTCAATAAGGGACGCTTTTGGCCATTTTCCGCCACGTCCATCTTTCATCCCGTTGCCGGAACTGTTCTTCAGGTTATAGGGGGGTGAGGTGACAATCGTTTTGAAGGAGTGATCCTGAAACTTGCCCATCACCTCGAGCGTATCGCCATAGATCAACGCCCCATTCCCCAGATAAGAAATGTTGCTCGAACACGGATACTGCGCCACCGGGTTTCGTGAACCTTCGGGCTTGGCATCAATAATGGCGTGATCGGTCATCGTCTTCCCCAAGTGATGCTGTCATCACTCAGGAAAGAATACCTTAGATAAATTAAAGAAGAGTTAACGCCGCAGCGATTTAACCTTCAAACGGGTCACGGACAAGGATCGTGTCCTCGCGTTCCGGGCTGGTGGAGACTGTCGCCACGGGAATGCCTGTCAGTTCTTCAAGGCGTTTGATGTATTTCACCGCTTGCGACGGCAAATCCGCCCATGAACGGGCGCCCATGGTGGATTGTGACCAGCCTTCGATCTCTTCGTAGACAGGCTCGACCCGCGCTTGTTCCGCCGACGATGCCGGGAAGCGATCAATCACCTTGCCATCAAGCGTATAGCCGGTGCAGATTTTCAGCACATCAAACCCGTCCAGCACATCCAGCTTGGTCAGGGCCATGCCATGGATACCGGCGATCTTGCCCGCCTGCCGCACCATCACCGCATCAAACCAGCCGCAGCGGCGCTTGCGCCCGGTGACGGTGCCAAATTCATGACCACGCTCACCAAGGGTGACGCCATCTTCACCGAAATCTTCCGTCGGGAACGGGCCTGAACCCACACGGGTGGTGTAGGCTTTGGTGATCCCCAGCACATAACCGACGGAACCCGGGCCTATCCCCGCCCCGGCGGCGGCCTGCCCCGGCAATGTGTTCGAGCTGGTGACAAACGGATAGGTGCCGTGGTCGATATCCAACATGACGCCTTGCGCCCCTTCAAACAGGATGCGGCGGCCGTCGCGGCGGTAATCGTCGAGCAGCGCCCAGACTTCCCCCAGATACGGGATCAGCTGATCGCGCATTTCTTGCAGGGGAGCGGTGATTTCCTCAACCGTCAGCTCATCCTCACCTGCCGCTTTCAGCCAGATATTGTGGTGGGCCAGCAGGGCGGCGGTTTTTTCAGCCAGCGCATCCATGTCAAGCAGATCCCCCATGCGGAGGCCACGGCGCGCGACTTTATCTTCATAGGCGGGGCCAATGCCGCGACCGGTGGTGCCGATCTTGCCGGCGCCGCGCTGGGCTTCACGGGCGACATCAACGCGCTGGTGAACAGGCAGGATAATCGGCGCGGAATAGGAAATCATCAGGTTATCGGGGGAAATCGCAACCCCCTGGCCTTTCCGGGTGCTGATTTCATTGATCAGGGCGGCGGGGTCAATCACCACGCCATGGCCGATCACCGACATTTTGCCCGCGCGAATAATGCCAGAAGGCAGGAGGCTCAGCTTATATTTTGTGCCGTCAATAACCAGGGTATGGCCAGCGTTATGCCCGCCCTGAAAGCGCACGACGATATCGGCTTTTTCAGAAAGCCAGTCGACAATTTTACCTTTGCCCTCGTCCCCCCATTGGGAGCCAATCACCGCGACATTAGTCATAACAACGCCTTTCAGAACACAACGTTTAGATTAAAGAGGCTCGACCGCCCCGTTGATAAGAATATGGGTGGCGCCCATGGAGCGGGCATCCGTGAGGAGATCCTCACGCC
>JAGWAQ010000007.1 GCA_021296375.1 Alphaproteobacteria bacterium | reverse complement strand
GGGGGTCAAGGTCGGACAGCATGCCGTCTATGGCAGAGCGGATCAATACTCTGTCGTGAATTTGTTCGACATATTCGTTACGGTTTAGTTGAAAGGCGTCGCCAAACAGCGACAGCTGGCGGTAAGTTTCCTGGTCTGAACTGGAATCACTTATCGACGGGCTTGATTGCAGTGTCACAAAACCAAGCGCCAGCACAACCAGCATCCCGAAGATGGCAAAAGCCTTGAAGCTGAGGTCGGCTGTCTTGCGAACAGCGGTAGTGATAAGGGTGGAGCGCATGATGTGACTGGTCTCAAACTTCAACGGAAAGATATCTATTAACTTATGTTGCCTTTTAATAGGGGCAAGATCAAGGCGATTGAAAACTTACGCCTTGGGGCGGAGCAGGCTTTGGCCTGTCATTTCTGGCGGCGCGTCAAGCCCCATCAGCTCAAGCAGGGTGGGGGCAAGGTCACTTAACCCGCCATCGCTCAAGACGCAGTCATCGCGCCCCACAAGATAAACCGGAACGGGGTTGTAGGTATGGGCTGTATGAGGGGATTGCGCCGTCTCATCCCACATGATGTCGCAATTGCCGTGGTCAGCGGTAACGATCATGGCACCGCCGACCGCCTTGATTGCCGCGATCGCTTCGCCAACGGCCGCATCAACAGTTTCACAGGCGGTGATGGCGGCGTTCAGGTCACCGGTATGACCAACCATGTCAGGATTGGCGAAATTGACAATAATCAGGTCATGCTCGCGGGTTGAGATGGAGTGCACCAATCGCGAGCAAACCCCCTCGGCGCTCATCTCCGGCTTCAAATCATAAGTCGCCACTTTGGGGGAGGCGATCAAGGCGCGGTCCTCACCTTTCGCGGTGTGTTCATCGCCGCCATTGAGGAAAAACGTCACATGGGGGTATTTTTCGGTTTCCGCCAGCCGCAACTGGGTTTTTCCTGCCGCCGCCACCACTTGCCCAAGGGTGTTGGGAATATCAGGCTGGCCAAACAGGCAGTCCATGACGGCATCAAGCTCATCGGAATAGGGCACCAGCCCAAGCGGAGGGTGCATTCGTGGCGCCGAAGACGTGTCGACACCTGACGACAGGTTGCCGTAAGGGGCGAGGATCTGGCGGGCGCGATCAGCGCGGAAATTGCCCATCACCACCATGTCGCCATCGGTCATCCCCCGGTAGTCACCGATCACGGTGGGGAGGATAAATTCATCGGTCAATCCCGCCGCATAGGCGGTGGTGAGGGCCATGGAGGCATCATCGGCATGGTGATCAGCCTGACCGAAGGTCATGGCTTTATAGGCGATTTCCGTGCGCTCCCAGCGGTGGTCACGATCCATGGCATAGTAACGGCCGCAAATGGTGGCAAGACGGGCGCCTTCAGGCAGGGCATCGGCAAAAGCGGGCAAAGTCTCAATCGCCAGTTTCGGCAAGGTGTCGCGGCCATCGGTAAAGGCATGAACCGCAACCTTGACCCCGCGGGCGGTCATGGCTTCCGCCATGGCCAGAATATGGGCATCACGGCTATGGACGCCGCCAGGCGAGATCAGCGCCATCAGATGGGCGGTGCCGCCGGAGGAAGCCAGCGTCTCGACGAGGTCATCAAATTGCGGCAGGCTGTGCAGTGAACGTGTTGCCACGGCGTCATCGATACGCGCCAGGTCTTGCTTGATGATGCGGCCGGCGCCAATCGTCATGTGGCCAACTTCCGAGTTGCCCACCTGACCTTCGGGCAATCCCACCGCCGGACCGGAGGCGAGAAGAAAATTCTGCGGGGCGGCGGCGGCAAGGCTGTCCACCACCGGCGTCTGGGCGAGGCGCGGGGCGTTATGGGCGGGGTCTTCACGATGGCCCCAACCATCCATGATCAAGAGTACAACAGGAGAAGAAGATGTGGGCATATTGTCGATCTCAGGCTTGGGTCAGGCGTGGTGATAGGGGTGTCCGATCAGAATCATTTCCGCACGGTACAATTGCTCCGCCACCATAGCGCGAAACAGCATATGGGGCCAAGTTTGTCGGCCAAAGGCCATTTTAACCGCGGCGCGATCAAGCAGGGTCTTGTCATGGCCATCGGCGCCGCCAATGGCAAACACCGCCTCGCGAATACCCTGGTCACGGCATGACCGGATGAGTTCAGCAAGCTCTTCGGAGGAGGTGTCGCGGCCGTAAGGATCAAGGGCAATGAGATGGGCTGATGGCGGCAAGGCGTTCAGGATACGCGCGCTTTCATCGGCCTGGCGTTTCGCGCCAGCGGGAAATTTTGAGACATGTTCAATCAGCAGGCCGCGATGGGGCAGTTTCTGAAACCATGATTGGGCAAGTTGATTTTCCGGCGCATTGCGCCCATGGCCAATGGCGGCGATGGAAAGTTTCATCGGGCGATCCGATCAGCTGTTGTGGACGGTCACCACTTCTGTGTCCTGATGATCAACCCACATTTTCTCAAGCTGGTAGAACTCACGCACTTCAGGGCGGAACAGATGAACAATCACGTCACCGGCATCGACCAGAATCCAGTCGCCGGAATGCCCGCCTTCGGAACCAAGGGGGCGCGTGCCATTTTCCTTCAGGTTGCGTTCAAGGTGATCAGCCATCGCCATCAGTTGACGTGATGATGTGCCTGAGGCGATCACCATGAAGTCAGCTATGCTTGATTTGCCGGCGAGCGGAATGGAGATAATGTCTTGCGCTTTATCGTCATCAAGAGAGGAAAGAACAACCTCAAGGAGGGCGTTGCTTTCAGGTGTATGTAAAACGGAAATTGTGAGGCTCCTTCACGAGATGCATTTCCTACATAAGGCAATTTTATGATCAGACGCGGGAAAACACAATAATATTATAAAGACAGATAATATAAAGACCTGGAGGTGTTTGGGGGGTGATATGGGGTGCTTGGTGCTGGTAATTGGGGCTGGTGCGTGCAGGCCATCAACCCTGTCGCTTTGCCCGTAAGGCGGTGGCGGATTGGTGGTTCAGGCGGCCATCAATAAAGCACCAGTTGAGCGGCGGCAAGCCGCGGGCGGCCAATTGCCGTGGACGAAGACGTTGCCCGGCGATCCGCGCCCCTTGAGAGGCCAGCGCCCTGGCGCGGGAATCCGGGCGATTGACCACCGCGATCGCCATGGTGCGGGCGATGACATGAGGGCGATGCCAGCGGTGAAACCCCGCCAGGTTATCGGCACCCATGATCCAGGTAAAGGTGACGCGCGGCGCCCGCCGGTTGATCTGACGCAAGCTGAGGGCGGTTTGGCTGATGTTGAGCGCTTGCTCAAGCCGGGACACCCGCATGCGGGAGGAATAACGGCAAGAGCTGGCCTGCGCCACCGCCTTGTCAAAACGGGCGGAAAACCGCCCCATGCCACGGGTTGATTTAAGGGGGTTTTGGGGGCTGACCAGCCACCAGACCTCATCCAGCTGAAGATGCTGGACCGCCAGATCAGCGATATGACTATGGCCGGCATGCGCCGGATTGAACGACCCCCCCAAAATGCCGATACGGCGGCGGCGGCGATCACTGAAGACCGGCGCCAGCGCATGGGTGCAAGCATGATAAGGCCGCCGCGTCATTATGGCCTGACCTGCCCGTTCCCCCGAACGACGTATTTGAAACTGGTCAGCTGATCGGCGCCGACAGGGCCGCGGGCATGCATGCGGCCAGTGGAAATGCCGATCTCCGCCCCCATGCCGAACTCACCGCCATCGGCAAATTGGGTCGAGGCATTGACCATGACAATGGCCGAATCAACACCCGTCAGGAACGTCTCCGCGGTGGCGGTGTTTTCCGTGATGATCGTCTCGGTATGGGCGGAGGAATAGCGTTCAATATGCGCCATGGCGCCCTTGACCCCGTCGACCAGGCGAACGGAGATGATGGCGTCAAGGTATTCGGTTGACCAGTCGCCATCTTCAGCGGCATCAGCGGACGGGATGAGGGCGCGGCTGTCGGCATCCCCGCGCAGGGCGCAACCTGCCGCCATCAGGTCTTCGGCGATGGCCGGCAGCATCTCGGCGGCAACGGCGCGATCAACCAGCAGCGTTTCCGCCGCCCCGCAAATCCCCACCCGCCGCATCTTGGCGTTAAGGGAAATGGCGCGGGCTTTATCCAGGTCAGCGTCAGCGTCGATATAAACATGGCAAATGCCTTCGAGATGGGCAAAAACCGGCACCCGGGCGTCATTCTGGACACGTTCCACCAGCGACTTGCCGCCACGCGGAATAATGACATCAATCGCGCCGGTGGCCGCCAGCATCGCCCCCACCAGCGCACGGTCGGTATTATCCACCAGCTGGACGCAATCGGCAGGCAGGCCATGTTGGATGAGGCCATCACGCATCAGCCCCGCCAGCACCGTTGCGGTGTGAATAGAGGAGGAGCCGCCACGCAGAATAACCGCATTGCCGGATTTCACCGCCAGCCCGGCGGCATCAATCGTGACATTGGGGCGGGCTTCGTAAATCACCCCCAGCACCCCAAGCGGCGTCGCCACCCGGCTGATATCAAGGCCATTGGGGCGATCCCATTGGTCCAGCACCCGGCCTAAGGGGTCAGGCAGGGCGGCAATATCCTCAAGCCCTTTGGCCATCGCTTCAATGCGGTCGTGATCAAGGGTCAAGCGATCGATAAAGGCGGCTTTCATTTCTGCCGCTTGTGCCGCTTTGACATCACGGGTATTGGCGTTGATGATCTCGTCATGATGCTGGTGGATCAGCATGGCGGCGGCCATCAGGGCGTTGTTGCGATCGGTTTCGCTGGACACGGCCATGACAGGCTTGACGGCGCGGGCACGACGTGTCCAGCTGGCCATCAAATCGGCGGCGTCTGAGGGGGAAAGGGTCATGGCGTTGTCCTTCATCTTGTCCTTCGTCTTGTGCTTCATCTTGCCTTTAATCTTGTCCTTGGCCTTGGGGGGCATAATCGCGGTCAGGATGATGCGATCATCATGTTGGTTTGGTCATCATGATGATTCGGACATCACGTTGATGCGGTCATGACCAGGTCATCGGCGTGAATCACTTCATCACGGCCACGATAGCCAAGGATACCTTGAATTTCGCCGCTGTTACAGCCCGCAATCCGTGCCGCGTCATGGGCGGAATAATTGATCAGCCCGCGGCCAATTTCCTGCCCTTGAGGGTCACAGACCGCCACCAGATCCCCGCGTTCAAAATGGCCATCAACAGCGATCATCCCTGCCGCCAGCAGGCTTTTGCCTGACTGGAGGGCATTGACCGCGCCGTCATCAAGCGTGATCGTCCCGACGGGGTTAAGCCCCCCCGCGATCCAGGTTTTCCGCGCTTGCGGCGGCTTTGCCGTGGCGGTGAACCAGGTTGCCGTCGCGCCGTCAATAAGGGCGCTGATGGGGTTCATGGCGGTGCCATTGCAGATCACCATATGGCATCCCGCCTGTGTCGCGATACGTCCAGCTTCGATTTTCGTCACCATTCCGCCGGAGGCGTAGTCTTCGTTGGCAGGTCCAGCCATGGCGCGAAGATCATCATCGATCGCCGTCACTTGCGGGATATGACGGGCATCAGGGTGGTGGCGAGGGTCGGCGGAATAAAGGCCGTCGATATCCGACAGCAGGATCAGCACATCGGCAGAGATCATTTGCGCCACCCGTGCCGCCAGGCGGTCATTGTCACCATAGCGGATTTCCATCGTGGCGACGGTGTCGTTTTCATTGACGACAGGAATAATGCCGCTGTCCAGCAAGGTCGTGATGGTGGCGCGGGCATTGAGATGCCGCCGTCGTTGTTCGGTGTCATCAGGCGACAGCAGAATCTGCGCTGTCGACAGATCATGGGTATTCAGGGCTTCTTTCCATTCGCTCGCCAGTTGAACCTGGCCAATCGCCGCCGCCGCCTGCTTTTCTTCAAGCTTCAGCCGGGCGTTTGATTTCGCCCGTCCTTTAAGTTGGGTCCGCCCCAGCGCAATCGCGCCGGAAGACACCACCACACAGCGGCATCGGCGTGAGGTCAGCAGCGCCAGATCAGCCGCCAGTTGATGCAGCCATGCGGCATTGATGGCGCCGGTATGTTCATCAACCAGGAGCGCGGAACCGACCTTCACCACCACGGTGGTGGCGTCGTTCAGATGGCTGGTGGTCAGGGCATGGGAGGTCATGGTCGGGCCTAAGGGGTCCAGGGTTTTATTTCACGTTGAGCTTCGTCTTCTTCGATTCGGCTCTGGTTGATGATGTCATAAAGCTGGCGCAGGGTTTCCACCACATTAAGGCCAGCAACAGCCGACACCGCCACCACTTCCTTGGCCCCGGCGGCTTTCAGGCTTGCGGTCAGCTCGTCAACCTCATCTTCGGTCAGCGAATCAATTTTGCTGATGGCGGTGATTTCCCGCTTGGCGCCAAGGCCAGCGTCATAGGCGTTCAGTTCATCACGAACCGTCTGCCAATCGGCGGCAGGGTCATCGGCGGTGCCATCAACCAGATGCAGCAGCACCTGACAGCGTTCAACATGGCCAAGAAAACGGTGGCCAAGGCCGACCCCTTCATGGGCGCCTTCCACCAGGCCGGGGATATCGGCCAGCACAAATTCATGGTCATCAACCCCGACGACACCAAGCCCGGGGTGCAGGGTGGTGAAAGGGTAATTGGCGATTTTCGGCCGTGCCGAGGAAGTGGCGGCCAGAAAGGTCGATTTGCCGGCATTCGGCAGGCCGATCAGGCCAGCGTCGGCAATCAGCTTGAGCCGCAGCCATACCCACATGCCAAGGCCGGGGAAGCCTTTATCGGCGCGCCGCGGGGCCTGATTCGTCGATGATTTGAAGGACGCGTTGCCACGGCCGCCATCGCCGCCCTGCGCCAGCACGATACGTTGGCCCACTTCCGTCAGGTCAGCCAGCACCAGATCGCCGTCTTCGTTCATGATCTGGGTGCCGACGGGAAGTTTAAGGGTGATGTCGCCGCCGCTTGGCCCGGCGCGATTGCGGCCCGCGCCGCCACGCCCTGAAGGGGCCTTGAAATGCTGCTGATAGCGGTAATCGATCAAGGTGTTCAGGCCATTCACGCATTCGGCAATGACCGAACCGCCACGGCCGCCGTCGCCGCCATCAGGACCGCCACGCGGCACATGCGCTTCGCGGCGGAAACTGACACAGCCGGGGCCACCGTTGCCGCTCTGGATATAGACTTTCGCCTGATCAAGAAATTTCATCGTGCCGTTACACCTGTTCAATAAAAAAGCGCAAGCCCTTTCGGGGATGCGCTTTTGGGGCCGCCTTGGCCCAGATTTGCTTAAGACCGGGGTCTTGAAGCTGGGCGTTACTCAGCGGCCTCAGCTGCCGGAACGACGTTGGCAAAGCTGCGGTCGCCGGATTTTTTGGTGAACGCCACTTTGCCTTCAACCAGCGCAAAAAGAGTGTGGTCCTTGCCCATGCCGACATTGGTGCCGGGGTGGAACTTGGTGCCACGCTGACGAACGATGATGTTGCCAGGGATCACGGCTTCGCCACCAAATTTCTTGACGCCAAGACGGCGACCGGCGGAATCGCGACCGTTACGGGAACTACCACCTGCTTTTTTATGTGCCATTTGTGTCTCCTATCCGAGCGGGATTATGATTTTTTGGCCGCGGCTTTTTTAGCGGCGGTTTTTTTGGCTGTGGCCTTGGCGGCGGCCTTCTTTGGCGCGGCTTTAGCTTCAGCCTTTGGTGCGGCTTTCTTGGCCGCTTTCTTGGCGGCAGCTGGCGCCGCTTCGGCTTTTGCCTTTGCCGGTGCCGCAGCTTTGGCGGCTGGCTTCAGCTTGCCGTCAGCGGCAATATCGTTGATCTGGATCAGGGTCAGGTCCTGGCGATGACCGCGAACACGACGGAAATTCTTGCGGCGCTTGCGGCGGAAAACCATGATCTTGGGGCCACGGGTCTGACGCAGGACAGTTGCACCAACCGCCGCGCCTTCAACCGTTGGCGCACCGACGGAAACCTTGTCGCCATCAGCAAGCATGATCACCTGATCAAGAACGATGGAATCACCGGCTTCACCGATGAGACGATCGACGATGATCTTGTCGTCTTTGGCAACGCGATACTGCTTGCCCCCAGTTTTCACCACAGCGTACATGGCGCATATCCTTTTTCATTCAACCGTTTAGATCAACCCCGCCTGCTCATCTGCATGAGCCAAGGCAGTATTTTATGTTGGTATGTTCACCGGCCGATTATCAATAAAACAGGTGGACGAAAGGGAATCCCTTCGCCTGAACACGTGCGGAATATAGCCAGACCGCAGAACTTGTCAAGCCTTTCTGGGGGTTGCGGCTATATTCTCTCACCATTGGGGGCGGGTTTTGTTATGATCATCTTGCCTGATGGCGATGTCTTGGCTAAAACCATGGTCAGCCGTCGCGGGAACGTGGCGTCACCATGATGGAGAGGTGGCAGAGTGGTTGAATGCGCTGGTCTCGAAAACCAGTATGGGTGCAAGCCCATCGAGGGTTCGAATCCCTCTCTCTCCGCCATTTGCGTTTTCCCCCAAAAATAACGACAGCGTCCAAAAATCAGGTATGATGTGGCGCATCAACTTACTGGCAGCTGTTTCAGGTTGAAGGAGAAGGCCATGCCACAGTCATCGTCACGCAAAGAGTTCAGCCTTCCTGAAGGCACCCATACCGTTGTCATGGGGGTGGGGGATGCCAATGGCATTATGCGGGGAAAACGTATTCCCGCCAGTCATTGGGAGGCCGTTTGCCGTGAGGGCAATGCCCTTTCCGCATCGCTGTTCGCGATTGATGTGACCTGCGATATCTGGGATACGCCTTATGTCAATTTCGACAATGGCTACCCTGACATGCATATTTTCCCGTATGGTGAGCCGTTTGCCCTGCCGTGGGAGCCGGGGGTGGCGATGGTCATGGGAAGGGCTGAAGACATGGCCCATCAACCGGTGCCGATCGACCCCCGTAACGTGCTGTTGCGTCAGCTCGATCGCGCCGAGGCCATGGGTTATGAGATCAAGATCGGCACGGAGCTGGAGTTCTTCCTGCTCGACCCTGAGACAATGCAGCCCAAAGACAAGGGCATTCAGGTTTACGGGCTGGAGCGCGCCGCTGAACTTGAGCATGTGCTGGGGCCCATCCGTCGCCAGATCAACGCCTGCGGGATTCCGATCGAGCAGTCGAACCCCGAATACGCCCCGGGTCAGGTCGAGGTGAATATTCGGTACGATGACGCGCTGATCGCCGCCGACCGTGTTGTGATCTTCCGCTCGCTGGTCAAGCAACTGGCGCTGGCCCATGGCTATAAAGCCACTTTCATGGCCAAGCCGTTCTTTGAGCTGTCGGGCAACGGGTTCCATGCCCATTATTCACTCTGGAAAGACGGGGTGAACGTCTTTGCCGATAACGGCAAGATCAACGCAACAGGGCTGAGTTTTATCGCCGGTCTGCAATCGCGCATGGCGGAAACTTCGGTTTGCGGGGCGTCCACGGTTAATGGGTATCGCCGCCGCCAGCCGGATTCGTTCTGCCCGATCAACGCCAGCTGGGGGATTGATAACCGCACCGCTGGCCTGCGGGTGATCGAGGGCAAGGATAGCGCCGTTCGGGTTGAAAAGCGTGATGCCGGTGCCGATTGCAACCCCTATCTGCTGCTGGCGACCGATATCGCCGCCGGGCTCGACGGCATTGAACAGGCCATGACCCCGGGCCCCCGCAGTGACGGCAACGCCTATAAAGACACCACGCTTGACCCCCTGCCGCTTGACCTTGGGGATGCGATTGCCCGCGCCCGCGCCTCCGATTGGCTGAAGGATGTCATGACGGAAATCCAGTGGGAGATGTATCTGCAAATGTGTGAACGGGAATGGCAGTTCTATCTTGATGACATCAACAACCGTGTCAGTGCGTTTGAACGCGACCGCTATATGGGCAATTTTTAAGCCATCCTGCCCAAAGGATAGGGCCACCCCTTCTGATGATTGACTTGAATTACGAATTTGAAGCCGAACTCTGGCCGTATTATTTTCAGACAGCAGTTGAAGGCCCGGCGCCAGCCACCCCATGGGTGTTTCTGACCATGCCTGCTGAGGCGTCGGATGAAATCAGGTTTTTCAAAAAAACCCGAACAGGGTTCGGGTCTGTCAAATTGACCATCACCATCGGCGCGACGACGTGGAAAACCTCGGGCTTTCCGTCCAAGGAACACAACGCGTTTATCATCCCCGTCAAAAAAGATGTCCGCAAGGCGGAAGGGATCACCCTCGGTGATCGTGTTGCTGTTCAGGTTCATGTCGCTCTTGATCCGTTTTAATGGAATCCGGTTTAACGTGGTGCGTTTTAATGTAGTGCGTTTTGATGCGGCACCTCGTCACTTGTGAAGGGGTCTTGGTCATGGCTAGTCTTGACCTAGTTTGAATTAAACCGCACGGTTTTATCAGGAGAGTTTCATGGCCATTCGTACCCTCAAGCACGGCAAACCGCAAAATGAACGCAGCGAGGATGACGCCAAAACCCGCGCCATTGTCGAGCAGACGCTGGCGGATATCGAAACCCGTGGTGACGCGGCCATCCGGGAATTGTCGGAAAAATTTGACAATTATTCCCCGGCCTCTTTCCGCTTGAGCCAGGATGACATCGACGCCCTGATCGCCGAGGTCGCCCCCCGTGATATGGATGACATTAAATATGCCCATGATCAGGTGCGGAATTTCGCCGAAGCGCAACGCGCCTCGATGCAGGATATCGAAGTCGAAACCATGCCCGGTGTCGTGCTGGGGCATAAGAACATTCCCGTCCAGTCGGTGGGGTGTTATGTGCCTGCCGGTAAATTCCCCATGGTCGCCTCGGCCCATATGTCGGTGCTGACGGCGTCTGTCGCCGGAGTGCCACGGATTGTTGCCGCCACGGCGCCGTTTCAGGGCAAGCCTAACCCGGCGGTGGTGGCCGCCATGCATATGGGCGGCGCCCATGAAATTTACGCCCTCGGCGGCATGCAGGCGGTGGGGGCCATGGCGCTGGGGTCGGAGACCATTGACCCGGTGCATATGCTGGTGGGGCCGGGCAATGCCTTTGTCGCGGAAGCCAAGCGCCAGCTTTATGGACGGGTGGGGATTGATCTGTTTGCCGGCCCCACTGAAACCATGGTGATCGCCGATGAAACCGTGGATGCCGAACTTTGCGCCACCGACCTTCTGGGGCAGGCGGAACATGGCTACAATTCCCCGGCGGTTCTGCTGACCAATTCGGAACAACTGGCGCGCGACACCATGGCGGAAATCGACCGCCTGCTGACGATCCTGCCCACCGCCGATACCGCCGCCGCCAGCTGGCGTGATTACGGTGAGGTGATTGTCTGCGATACTTATGACGAAATGCTCAAGGTGGCTGATGATATCGCGTCGGAACATGTTCAGGTGATGACCGATCGCGACGACTGGTTCCTTGAACATATGACCTGTTATGGGGCGTTGTTTCTCGGCCCCCGCACCAATGTCGCCAATGGCGATAAGGTGATCGGCACGAATCACACCCTGCCGACCAAAAAGGCTGGCCGTTACACCGGCGGGCTATGGGTCGGGAAGTTTCTGAAAACCCATTCCTACCAGCGCATCACCAGCGATGAGGCGGCGGCAGAAATGGGTGCGTATTGCTCGCGTTTGTGTATGCTGGAAGGGTTCGTTGGCCATGCCGAGCAAGCCAATGTCCGTGTCCGCCGCTATGGTGGGCGAAATGTCCCTTATGGCGCCGCCGCCGATTAACATCATCACCCCACGATCAGGAGCATTGCAATGGCCCTTCCCAAAACCCCGTCCTTTCGACTTGATGGCAAAAAAGCACTGGTGACCGGTGCTTCTTCCGGAATCGGGGCGGCCTGTGCTGTCGCCCTGGCGGAAGCCGGGGCAGATGTCCTTGCCGTGGCGCGCCGCGCCGACAAGCTCGAGGAGCTTGCGAAAGACTGCCGCGATGCCGGTTACCGCGTGACGCCGGTGGGGCTGGACGTGACGGATTTTGACGCCCTGGGCGCGTTTATTGCAGATAATGGCCCGTTTGATGTGCTGCTGAATTCAGCCGGCATGGCGCGTCATGGCCCGGCGCTGGACGCCCGGGCCGAAGATTTTGACGCCGTGGTCGAGGTCAACCTGAAGTCAGCGTATTTTCAAGCCCAGCATGTCGCCAAAGGGCTGATCGCGGCAGGCAAGCCGGGCTCGATCATCACCATTTCGTCACAGATGTCGGTGGTTGGCGGGATTGAAAGATCGGTCTATTCCGCCACCAAAGCAGGGGTCGATGGGTTTACCCGCGGCATGGCGATCGAATGGGGTCCCCACAAGATTCGCATCAACACCATTTGCCCGACCTTTGTGGTCACTGCCCTCACCCAGGCGAGTTTTGATGACCCCGTCAAGCGCGAGTGGATCGAAAGCAAAATCAAGCTTGGCCGTGTCGGCGAAGTCGAGGATATGATGGGGGCGGCGGTCTTCCTGGCGTCGGATGCGGCGGCGTTGATCACCGGCACGTCAATGCTGGTGGATGGCGGCTGGACGGCGGATTAATCTTTTTAACCCCAGCCGCTCTTGATCATTAGCCTATGGTGGTTTCCACCATGGCCAGCCAGTTGCCATGGGTGATCTTGTTGATCAGTTCATCACCGTAACCGGCATCCGCCATGGCGGAGATCAGAACCGGCAGTCCCGCCGCCGAGCCGATGGTTTGCGGGATCACCGCGCCATCAAAGTCAGACCCCAGCGCGACGCCATCTTCCCCCAGGGCGGCGATCAGGTGATCAAGGTGGCGGATCATGATATCGATCGATGTGTCCGTTGATTTGGCGCCATCGGCACGCAAAAACCCGGCGGCAAAATTAAGCCCCACCAGCCCGCCGCTTTCCCGAATTGCCATAAGCTGTTTATCGGTCAGGTTGCGTGGCGAGGCGCTCAGGGCATGGGCATTGGAATGGGTCGCCACCAGCGGGGCTGAACTGTGACGCGCCACATCCCAGAACCCCGCTTCATTAAGATGCGACAGATCAATCAACATGCCTTTGCGGTTCATGGCACGGACCAGCTCAACCCCCGCCTCTGTCAGCCCGTCGCCTTGATCAGGGGAGCCGGGGAAGCCAAAGGGAACGCCGCTGCCAAAAGCGTTTTGGCGTGACCACACAGGGCCAATAGAGCGCAAGCCCTGATCATAATAATCATCAAGATTGCTGAGGTCAGGGGCAATCGCTTCCGCCCCTTCGATATGCAGGATCGCCGCCATCACCCCGTCGCTTCTGGCCTGGCGCAGATCAGCGGCAGATGTCGCCATGCGAATCACCTCAGGATGACAGGTGGTGAGGTGATGAAAGATCGCCATCATGGCCCTGGTGGCGTCTTCGGCGTCATGGCGGCTGACGGGATCCGTGCCCAATATCGCCTCACCGCTGGAATTTTGTTCCGGCACAAAAATCGCGAAAAACCCGCCGATCAATCCGCCCTTGCGGGCTTTGAGGGCATCGATATGAGCATCCATGCCATGGATAAAGCCCTCGCCCCTTGTGTCCCCCGCCATCCAGAGCCGCAGCAGCACATCATTATGGCCATCAAAAACAGGGGTCGTCATGGGGTTTTGTCCAGTGGGTTGTTGAAGGCCAGGTTATTCAGCAGGGGCGGCAGAATTTTGCGGCGACGCAGGGCATCGGCCGCGCCGGTGGTGATCAGAATATCCTGCCGAAGCCCCATCAGAAAAGGGTACCATTCGCGGCTCAAAGGGGTCTTCCACCGCCACAACAGCTCATCAAGGGCGGCAAGGGCGGCGGCGGGGTCATCAAACGTCAGGTCAGGGTCAGGCTGATCAGGGTGCGGCGGCTGGGCAAAAGCATCAGCAACCGCGAAAAACGCATCGGGCACACCATGGGCCTTGAGGGCATCGCGCCAGCCCTTGTCGTCATCAACCGTCATCAGTTCAAGCAGCAATTGGTCGGTCCGCACCATGCCCGTGGGGTTCAGCATCAGCCGCTGATCAGGCGCCAGGCCATGACGTCGCCACGGCCCCACAAACAACCGCCGGGGGCAGTAATCATTGGCGTAAAAATTATCCCAGATGATCAGGCGGCGCTTGGCTATTCCCGCCTGAACCGCCGCGGTTTCATCGAGCGACAGGTCATGGGCGACGATATGCTTGCCGCAGACCACGACATCAAGATCAGGGTCAAGACCAGCGGCGAGCTGGTCAAGATACCCGTCGGCGCCTTCGGTAATGTCATCGGCGTAAATCCGTGGCGTCAGGTTAAGCGGCACGTCAATAGCCGCCGCCAGGGCATTGGCAAGGCTGGCGTGGGCCGCCCCTTCATGGGCGAATCCCCCCGACCGGCCAGGAAAGCCGGGGTCAAGGTCATCCATCAAAAGGCCAATGACAGCGGCGCCATCATCGGCCAGTTGCCGCGCCTTGGCAGAAAGGGCGTCAAAATCCCGCCCTTTTCCCATGTCGCCAAAATCATAATCCAGCCCCGGGGCAATCCCGGCGATGACATCAATCCCCAACTCCCGGGCCTTGCCGGTGAAGGCGCGGAATGACGCCCGCCAGTCGGCATCATAAGGCGTGCGCCAGTCAAAGCGGTGGCAAGGGTCTTCCTTCGGGGCGTAGAAATACCGCCCCATCCCCAGCCGCGCGAGGGTTGCAAGAATATCGGCGCGGTCTTGCCAGTCCAGCAGCCTGCCGTAATAGCCTTCGATATAGCCGCGGTGGTGTTTGATCTTGGTCATGGCTTGCCTTTTCGTTACTGTGGGACAGTAAACAGCATTTTGCGGAGGTTTTGAAGGTGCTGAACATCATGGCCATTGGCGCCCACCCCGATGATATTGAAATTTTCATGTACGGTCTGCTTGCCGCCGCCAAAACCCGTGGTGATGACATCACCCTTGTTGTTGCCACTGATGGCGCGGCGGGGGGCGCCACCCCGGGGGCTGAACTGGCCGCCCAGCGCGCTGATGAAACCCGCAAGGGGCTTGCCGAACTGGGGGTGCCGCGGCTCTTGGGCCTGCCTGACGGCGGGCTGGCGACCGCCCCTGATGCCGCCGCCGAAATCAACAAGGTGATCAGGCAAGCGGCCCCTGATCTGATCATCACCCATGGGCCGGAAGATTACCACCCCGACCACCGCGCCTTGTCCAAATACGTTACGGACGCGGCGGGGTTCCGTTGCCCTATCCTGTTTGCTGACACGCTGATGGGGGTGGGGTTTGCGCCGGATTATTACGTCGACATCACGTCTTACGCGGAGGCGAAAACCCGTGCCATCATGGCCCATGACAGCCAGCAACCGGCACGGTTTGCCGAAGCGGCGCGGATCATGAACCGCTTTCGTTCGGCGCAATGCAACGGGCCTGACGGGCATTTTGCGGAAGCCTACCGCATGGACCGCCGCTTTCCGTTTACCGATATTCGCGCCATGCTGCCCGATGCCCCGCCTTACCGGCCGTTTTATGTGCCGGATTCCGACGCCCTGATTTGATCAGGTGGAGATGATCATTTCGGTTGCGGGGTGATGATGCTGCCGCCGGTGACCGGTTCCGCAACACCGGTTGTTTCGGGAAAGGTCAGGGGCAACCCGGCCTTGCAGCGTGCCGCCAGAAACCCCATCAATTCGGCTTCGATAAAGCCGCTGTCCATGCCGTGGTCTTCCATGCGGTGGACCGTCAGGGTCGGGGCTTCGGCGCGGATCATCGCCATCAGGCTGGGATTGAACCCGCCGCCACCACAGACCACCAACGCCTTGAGGTCAGGGGCATTGCGCCGGGCCCCGTCAATGATGCTGCGGGCCGTCAGGCGGGTTAAACTGGCCAAGCGGTCCTCGATCGGCAATCCCTCAATCCCGCTGTCATCAAGGAAGTCATAAAGCGCCATGCGATCAATGGATTTCGGCCCGGTCTTCTGAAAATACGGATGCGACATGATCGCGGTGATGACATCATCATCAGCGGTTCCCCGTGCCGCCATCGCGCCGTTATGATCAAGGCTTGAGCCATCATGGCCACGCATGGCGTCATCCATCAGGGCATTGCCGGGGCCTGTGTCAAAACCGGTTAAACGGGCGCCATCCCACAGGCTCAGGTTGCTGATGCCGCCAATATTGACCAGCGCTGCGGGTAGGGGCAGGTTCATCGCCGTCATCAGCGCCTGATGATAGATCGGGGCGAGGGGCGCGCCTTGCCCCCCGTGCTTGAGGTCGTTCTGGCGGAATTGATGGGCAACCGCAACCCCGAGCCGCATCGCCAGGTAATGGGCATTGCCTTGCTGCATGCTGACGCCGTGATCAGGGTCATGAAATATGGTCTGGCCATGAAAGCCGATCAGTTTCGGGCTGAGGCCAGCCTCGGCGATCAGCATTTCGCAAGCGCGGGCGTGATCCTGGGCGATCATCACATCAAGCGCGTCGTGGTTACCCTTCGGGTCCTCAAAAGCGTTGAAAATAGCGGCGCGGGTTTTTTTGTCATAGGGCGTCGTCAAGGCATGGGGCGTGCGCTCCACCCTTTTGCCATCGCTGAAAATCAGGGCGGCGTCGATACCATCGACACTTGTTCCGGCCATCAGGCCGATGATCGGGATCATATCAGCCATTTTATCTCATCACGTTTATCGCATCACATTTATCGTATCACGGGGTCGGGTTTCATTGGCAAGCGACTGTCTTGACGTTATCTTAAATCATGACCGAAAAGACACCAACCACGGAATCAATCCCCGACGCCTCCCGCTGGCTTGACGCGTTGTCGAGTGCAGATGCCATGGCCGTTATGGCAGATGATCAGGCGGCGGCCGTCGCCGCGGTCAAGGATGCGCTTGCCGCCATCACCGAAGCTGCGCTTGCGGCCTATGAATGTCTTGAACGCTCCGCGGAAGGGCGGCTGTTTTATGCCGGCGCGGGCACGTCGATCCGAATCGGGGTTCAGGACGGGGTTGAACTCACGCCAACTTTTGACTGGCCTGAAGAACGGACGGGGTTTTTGATCGCCGGCGGGGATAAGGCCCTCACGCGGTCGATTGAAAACGCCGAAGATGATGGCGCCGCCGCGTTCAAGGCCGTGCAGGAGGCTGAACTTGGCCCTGGGGATGTGCTGATCGGGATCGCCGCCAGTGGCGCCACCCCCTATACTTGCGCCGCCATCACCTCAGCCGGCGAACGCGGCGCCCTGACCATCGGGATTGCCAATAATCGCGACGCCCCCCTGACGGCATTGTCGGATCACGGGATCACGCTGTTGACGGGGGCCGAAGCGGTGGCGGGGTCGACCCGCATGAAAGCCGGAACCGCCCAGAAAATCTGCCTGAACCTGATGTCGACCCTTATCATGGTGCGGATGGGCAAGGTCAGGAACGGCATGATGGCGGCGATGCGCCCCACCAATGCCAAATTGCGCGAACGCCAGAAGCGTATCGACGCCGCCCTGAAAAGCTAGCCTTACGACAAACGCTGGATCACGGGTTAATCTCAACACTCGTGGCGGGGCTGATCAGGGGGATCAGCGCCAGCATATGCTCAGCCGAAATGGCGATGCAGCCCTCCGTCACATGCCTGCCGTCATGCAGGATATGAAAGAAGATCGCGCTGCCGCGATGGGGGATGGCGGGGTCATCATTATACCCGAGAGGGATGATGACATCATAGGCATGGTCCTGCCGCCACATGTCCTCATGGGAAGCGGCGAAGGGCAATTTCACAAGACTGTTGTATTGCGGCGCGGCGGGATCATCGCACCAGCCCATCTCTTTGGTGATGGCTTGGGGGCTGAAATGGTGGCGGGGCAAGCTGACGCGGTCAGGCCGCCAGAACAGCGCGCGCATGGGAAAGCGTCCTCTTGGGGTTTTGCCATCGCCTTCACGTTTCTGGTCAGCAGGGATAAGCCCGTTCTTGCCAATGGCGGCAGGTATTTCCATGGCGCCGGCGATCAGGTGGAAGGCCTCGCCGGAGCGGGGGGCCTCGCCCAAGCCGGAGGCCTCGCCAGATGCCGCCGCGGCGGTGAGAATGAGACGATCAAGCATAAGCCGTCCTTGCCTTTCAAGTCAGAACCGGTGAATACTACCCACTATCCGCGCAGTAACGGAAAGGATCAGGAGTGGACATCGCAGCCTCCATTAAAGGATATTATGATCGCCGTATGTTCCGTATTTTCCTGATCGGGATGATGAGCGGGTTTCCCTGGGTATTGATTGGCTCTGGCTTGACGCTGTGGTTGCGTGAAGACGGGTTGAGCCGTTCGGCGGTTGGTTTCGCCAGCCTGATCTTCAGCGTTTATGCCATCAATTTCATGTGGGCGCCGCTGATTGATAAAATCCGCATCCCGTTCCTGACGCAACGGTTTGGCCCGCGCAAAGCCTGGATTCTGCTCTTCCAGCTGGTCATCATGCTGGCGTTGCTGGGCTGGTCGATGCTGGATGCCGCCACTCACCTGACGCTGGTGATCGGCCTTGGTCTGGTGATCGCGATTGCCTCGGCGTCGCAGGACATTACCCTTGATGCGCTCCGGATCGAGCAGGCGCGGGCTGATGAAACCGACAGTATCGCGGCGGGGGCGGCGGTGACGGTGATCGGCTGGTGGACAGGCTTCAAGCTTGGGGGGTTGGTCATGCTGCTGATTGCCGATGGTTTTCAGGCGGCCGGGATGACCGCCTATTGGCAGATGAGTTTTCTGGCAATGGCTGTGCTGATGGTGATGATGAACATTGCCCTTGTTTTTGTTCCCGAAGCGCCGCGAGCTGCCGCGGCATCACGTTCAGCGGTGGATGGCGACCGTCAGGCCCCGCGACTGGCGCGGGCGATCAACTGGCTTGATGACACGGTGCTGGGGCCGCTCAAGGCGTTTTTTGTCAACAACGGGCTGAAGATCGGGTTGGCCATTCTGGCCTTTGTCTTCCTGTTCAAGATCGGCGAGGCCTTCATGGGCAAAATGTCGATCCTGTTTTACCGTGAACTTGGGTTCAGCAAGTCTGACATTGGCCTCTATTCAAAAGGCCTTGGCTGGGTGGTGACCGTCAGCTTCACCCTTGTGGGGGGGCTGGTGGCCATGCGCTTTGGCACCATCAAGGCGTTGTTCTGGGCCGGGGTGGCGATGGCGGGGACGAACCTGATGTTCACCCTCCTCGCCTGGTCGGGCAAATCAACGGGGCTGTTTGCCCTGGCTGTGGTGATGGATGATCTGGCGGCGGCTTTTTCCAATGTTATTTTTGTGACGTTTATTTCGCTGCTGGTGGATCGCCGCTACACGGCGACGCAATTTGCTCTTCTCGCCTCCATCGGCACGGCGGGGCGGACGGTGTTTGCCTCAAGCTCAGGGGCGCTGGTGGATGGTCTTGGCGGCAACTGGGGGGTGTTTTTCATCATCACCGCGGCCATGGTCATCCCGTCGCTGGTCCTGCTCACCCGGCTTGGGCCAAAACTGGCGTTTAAGGATTAGGGCCGCGCCAGGCGGGTGATGGGGCCGGCGGCGTCATGCAAACGCGGCAGGGCGTCGCTCAACTTCTCCGCCGCCACCATGTGATGAAAAGCATTGGCATGGAGCAAGGTCTCGCCATCGGTCATGATGCCGACATGCCCCTTCCAGAACACCAGATCACCACGCTGAAGCTGGTCACGATCGGTCAATGTCGTGCCGATCGCAGGCTCCTGATCACCGGTATTGCGCGGCACGGGCTGGCCCGCCGCCGCAAGGCTGAGCTGAACAAGGGCGGAGCAATCAAAACCCAGACTATCGCGGCCCCCCCACAGATAAGGCGTGCTGATCAAGGCTTCGGCAATAGCCACATATTCGTCAACATACGTTCCTATGGGCAGGACATGGCATGACGGCATGTACCCGATCACCCCATTGGCGCCATGGATGGCGATGACATCCCCCTCGGCGTCTTCGGCGGTCACCAACGCGCCGAGCGGCAAATGAAAAAGATGGGGGCTTTTGATCGATGGTGTCGCCGTCACCAGGCTGCGCGGCACCACCACATGATGGGTAGGGTCAGGGGCTTCTGCCAGATCGGACGCCTTGATCCAGGCGCGATAGTCATCGGTGGTAAGGGTGATCTCTGCCCAGTCGTCTTGTCCAGTAGGGACGGTTTGATGGATAACCACCGCTTCCCCGAACAACGCGTCGGTTTCCCGCCCTGACGTGGCGTCGGGGGTGGTCATCAGGGGCGATGACGGGGTGATGATGCGCATCATCACTGAAGCCCCCGCAGTTTCGCCCAAGCTCTGGCATCAAAATTCGGGCAGGTTTTGGTGGTGTTGTCAAAGTCACAATGGCCACGGATTTCGGCATCAGGGTAGCGGGCGGTCCAGTCTTTCAACAGGGTTTCAAGGGCGTTCATCTGGGCATCGGTGAAGTCATGACGGCCGATCAGGCAGACCCCGAGGCTTTCCTGATTATGCTCATAGACATGGGCGCCAACCCAGTAATCAGGCCGCCCCATCTCAAGCGTGCCATCGCGGCAGATGACACGGTGATACCCCACCCCGTGCCAGCCAAAGCCAAGATGCATCTGGTGAATATCTGCCGCCGTCAAAAACTCATCATCAGGGGTGTCGGAGCAATGCACCACCAGATAGTTGATCGCCGCGGGATGTAAAATGTCGGTCATGGGTGTCGTCATCCTTCGGGCCAGTGTTATGGTGCCGTCAGAAAACCCTAAACAGCATCAGCTTTTATGATAGGATTTGCCCCACGATTTGACCAGCCCTGATGCGCGATCATGCTGGTGAAAAGATGTTGATTAAGGGTGTGGATTAAGAGTGTGGATTAAGGATGTGATGTTGTCAGAGAGTTTTCCCCAGGGCGGTTTTCCTGCCGCGGTCTTGAGCGATATGGACGGGCTGCTGCTCGACACGGAGCAGGTGGCAAAAACCTGTTTTGACGGGTTGGTCCAGCGTTATGGTATCCCTGATGGGGATGCGATTTTCCCGCGGTTGATCGGGCTTAATCAGGCCGGTCATCAGGCGGTGTTCACGGAAACCCTGCCCGATACCGTCGATCCTGAGGATTTTGATGCCGAATGGAAAGCCGAATTTCTACGCTTGCTTGATGGCGCGGTTCCTGTCAAAGCCGGGGCAATGGAGCTGCTGGCCTATCTGCATCGCCATGATATTCCTGTCGTGGTGGTGACATCAACCGCCACCGAAAAAGCAAGAGATATGCTGAGCCGTGGCGGGCTGTTGAAATTTTGCCAGGGGTTGGTTGGCGGTGATCAGGTGGCGATCAGCAAGCCGCACCCCGAGATTTACAGCAAAGGCGCTGGACTGGCGGGCCAGCCCATCGGGGCATGCCTGGCGCTTGAGGATTCCAATAATGGCGTGCGGTCGGCCCATGGGGCGGGGGCGGTGGTGGTGCAGGTGCCGGACCTGGCCCCGCCGGCTGATGATGCCCTTAAGATGAGCCATGCCGTCATCCCCGGTCTTGACCATCTTTATGATCTGTTTGACTGGCCCCTGGATTAACCTCGCAGCGGCCTTGAAAATAACCCACCCCACCCCACATCAAGTTTCGATATCTTTAGGGTTCTCCTGTTGGGTTTCATGAAACTTGTAATGCGTTC
>JAGWAQ010000131.1 GCA_021296375.1 Alphaproteobacteria bacterium | reverse complement strand
ATGATTTCTCGCTTTATGTCCATCGCCCCACCGCCACGGATGAGAGCTTTGCGCCGAAAGGATGCGACAGTTTCTATGTGCTTTGCCCGGTGCCGAACCTGCAAGGCAATGTCGACTGGAAAGACGAAGGCCCCAAATTGCGGGATAAAATCGTCACCGCGCTGGATGAAACCATCATGCCCGGCATTTCCGCGAGCATCACCGATGATTTCTGGATGACGCCGGAAGATTTCAAGACCGATTACCGCGCCATGCATGGCACCGGCTTTTCGATCGCCCCGATCTTTTCGCAATCCGCGTGGTTCCGCTATCACAACCGCGACCCCCATATCAGCAACCTGTATTTTGCCGCCGCAGGCGCCCACCCAGGTGCGGGGATGCCAGGCGTGCTTTGTTCTGCTAAAGTGGTGGAAGCTTTGGTGAAGGAAGATGAGCAGCGGGCCTCCGCCGCCTGAAGAATATCTTGCTGAACAAAAGCTACCTGAACAAGAGCTGCCAGAACAAGAGCTACCGGAACAATTGCCGCGTGCGGAAGATAAAATGATGACCACGACCACTGCAACGGTCACTGATGCTGAAACAAGCCTGAAGACCAACGGCAAGACGTTTCACTGGGCGCGGCGTTTTCTTGGCCCGCAAATGGGGCATGACGCCGCCCGGCTTTACGCCGTTTGCCGCTTGCTCGATGACCTGGCGGATGGGGACCTGCCCGATGGCCCCGAACGGCTCACCGCCATTCACCAAAGCTTGAGTGCAAACACCGCCACAACAGACCCGGACCTGGCGCAATTCCTGCCCTTTATGGCGGAGAAATCCCTGCCCCATGACGTCGTGGTGGCGCTTATTGACGGGCTGATCATGGATCAGCAGGAGGTCGCGCTCATCACCGCTGATGACGTGGTGCGCTACGGCTATCATGTCGCCGGAACCGTGGGGCTGATGATGTGCCGGATTCTGGATTGCGAAGACGACAACGCCTATGGCCATGCCATTGATCTGGGTGTCGCCATGCAATTGACCAATATCGCCCGTGATGTGCTTGAAGATGCCCATATGGGCCGACGTTACCTGCCCGCCGACTGGTGCGAGGGCATGACCGCGGATGACATCACCCGCGCCGCCATGACCAATCATCACGACGGGATTGCCGTTGTTCGCGGCGGGGTGCAAAAACTGCTGGGCCTGGCGGAAGCCTATTATGCCAGCGGCATCACGGGGCTGAATTACCTGCCCCTGCGCGCTCATCTGGCGATCCTGATCGCCGCCCGCGCCTACCGCCAGAGCGGGATCCAGCTGGCGCGGCAAGGCACCCGATGGCATCAGGGCCGCACCGTCACCAGCACCGCCACCAAAGCCATCACCACCTGCGCCGCCCTGCCAATGATGGCGCGGCGACTGACTCCCCCCGCCGACCACCAGAAGAGCCTGCATACAGCCCTCGAAGGACTTCCCTATGCGCGGGCGTGACGTCGCCATCACCACCGATCATCTCATCATCGGGGGCGGCTGCGCCGGGCTGTCGCTGGCTCGGATGCTGCCCCCCCAGCCTTCACAAGGCCCGTCTTCACAAGGCCAGCCTTCAGAAAGCCCGCCTTCAAAAGGCCAAACCCTTGTGGTGGAAGCTCATCCCCGCAAGCAGGACCATTCCTGGGGATTCTTTGTCATGGATGAACTGGCGGATGCCGCCGCCATGGCGCGCAAGAGCTGGACAAAATGGCAGATCATCACCCCTGATGCGGCCTTCACCCAGCACAGCACGAACCATCCTTACGCCGGGCTGGAAAGCAAAGCCTGGCTGACCCATTGCCGCGGGGCGGCGCTCGCCAACGGGGTGAAATTCACCCAAGCCATTATCACCGCCATCAGCGATCAGGGGGTGGTGGACACCGACCACGGCGCGATCAAGGCCGGCATGATTTATGACAGCCGCCCCCCAAGCCCGCCAGATGGCGCCATGATCCAGCATTTCATCGGCCATGAGGTGGAAACCCCGCGGCCGGTCTTTGACCCTGATTGCGCGGTGCTGATGGATTTCCGCTGCGATCAATCCCGCGGCATCCACTTCATCTATGTTCTGCCCTATTCCGACCGCCGCGCCTTGATTGAAAGCACCATGTTCAGCCCAAAACTGGAAGACGACGGGTTCTATGAAACCGCCATCGCCAGCTACCTCAAGGACCAGCTCAAGGTCGATAACGCCATGGTCCTGCGGCGGGAAAAAGGCGCCATCCCCATGGCCGAAGTGGGGCGGGCGATCAGCGGCGGCCCTGTTCCCGTCATCCCCATCGGCGCCCGCGGCGGCGCCATCCGCCCCTCCAGCGGCTATGCGTTTGGCTTCATCCAGCAGCAGATCACCGCCCTGACCACCGCCCTGTCGGCGGATAAACTGCCCTCAACGACTTCACCGCATCAGCCGATTGACCTGATGATGGACCGCCTCTTCCTGAAGGTCATTGCCCGTCGCCCGTCCCTCGCCCCGAGGCTTTTTGCCGCCATGGCAAAGGCCCTCAATGGCGATGAAATGGCCCTCTTCATGTCAGGCCGCGCCACCATGGGGTTGCGGCTGAAGGTCATCTTGGCGATGCCGAAATGGCCATTCATCATGGCGCTTGTACCAACACGGGGGGGACGGCCATGATGGCGGGGTTTGATCTTCTGGCGATGCTGAGCCTTGCCGCGGTGGTGATGATCGGGATGCCCCATGGCGCCATGGACGGGGCCGTCGCCATCACCACTGGCCACGCCAATACCCCGAGGCAAATGACCGGGTTTATCCTCCGCTACCTGGCCTTGACCGCGCTGGTGGTGGTGGTCTGGATGGTGATCCCGATCTTCACCCTGACCATGTTTATGCTGATCAGCCTGATCCATTTCGGGCTTGGCGACCATACCGCCAACAAGCGACTGGGCAAAACCGTGCAGGTGATCTGCCATGGCGGCTTGGTGGTGGGGTTGATCCCGGCTGTCCATTTTGCCGAAGTCGAGCCGATCTTCCTGACCTTGACGGGGGCGGTGCATATCAGCCAGTTGCAACCGCTCTGGGGGTTGATCATCCTGATCAATGGGGTGATGGTGATCGCCGGCGGGATTTACGCTGTCCTGGCCGTCATGAACCGCGGGTTGCGGCGGCGATTTGCCGAATGGCTCGCCCTGCTGGCGGCGATCAGCCTGCTGCCGCCCCTGACCGGTTTTGCGCTCTATTTCTGCTGTGTTCATACCCCGCGGCATATCCTGGCGGTGACCCGCGCCATCAAGGCCCATGATACCGAAACGCGCATCCTGCCCCTGACCATTGCCTTCACCATCGCCACCTGGATCATGGCGGCGGTCACGCTGATGGTGACGCCGTCGTCAATCGAGATTGATGACGCTGTCCTGCGGGTGGTGTTCATCGGGCTTGCGGCATTGACCGTTCCCCATATGATACTGGTGGATGGCGTGTTTCGCCCGAAGCATCTTGACCGTCCGCCGACGAAAGGCCCGAGCCATGACCACCACGCCTGAACCGAAAACCGCTGACCGCAAGAATATCCATCTGGATCTGGCGCGCGGCCCGCAAGCGCAATCGCAAATCAGCAGCCAGTTTGACCGCATCGAGCTGACCCATAATGCCTTGCCGGAGCTGAATTTTGATGATGTCTCCACCGCTTGCCGCTTTCTCGGGCGGCGGCTGTCCATGCCGCTCATTATTGGCGCCATGACCGGCGGCACCGATCGCGCCGATGCCATTAACCTGACCCTGGCGAAAGCGGCCAATGCGGCCGGGGTGGCGCTGGCGGTTGGCTCGCAACGCGCCAGCATCGAAGACGGCCGCCCCCAGAAGACCATCCGCCAACTGGCCCCTGACGTGCCGGTCATTGGCAATCTTGGCGGCGTTCAACTGGCACGGCCTGACGGCATTGATCTGGCTAAACGCGCGGTCGAAAACCTTGAGGCTGACGCTATTTTTATTCACTTAAACCCCCTGCAGGAAATCGCCCAACCCGAAGGCGACCGTGACTGGCGCGGGGTTGAGGCGGCGATTGCCGAGGCCGTCAACCAGCTTGATTGCCCGGTGATCGTCAAGGAAGTGGGGGCCGGTTTAAGCGCCAGCGTGGCGGGACGACTGAAAGCCGCGGGCGTGCGGATGGTGGATGTCGCGGGGATTGGCGGCACCAACTGGACACGGATTGAAACACTCCGCCGCGAAGAACACGCCGATCCCATGACGCCGTTTCTGGACTGGGGCATCCCCACCCTTGACGCCGTCATGGCCATTCGTGACGAGCATCCCGACCTGCAGCTGATCGCGTCAGGCGGCATTCGCCACGGGCTGGACGCGGCGAAAGCCATCTGGCTGGGGGCGGAACTGGTGGCGGCGGCAGGCCATTTCCTGCGGGCGACGGAAAATGACGACGCGCAATTAACCCCCGAACGCCTGGCCAGCGCATTGGCCGACTGGCGGCTGCAAATGCAAATGACGCTGTTCCTGACAGGCTCACGCGATCTTGCGGCGTTCAAACGTGCCGAAGGCGTGATCGACGGCGGCTGATCCCTTTCTCAAGCGTCCCCTTACTCAAGCGTCCCCTTACTCTGGCCCCCCACCATGCCTGCCCTTGACCAACAAAGCCGTTGATCCATTTTATGGGGTAATAATCTCCCCCTTGGTGGTGGCCCCGATATCCCCATAATATTGGGGTCACCTCATGGGCGTTTTCGCTAAATTTCCCGAGTTCCTGACCACGATCATCCCGAGACCCGCATGACGCCACTACGCCGTATTCTTGGTGATCAGCTGAACCTTGCGATCTCCAGCCTTTCGGATTACG
>JAGWAQ010000130.1 GCA_021296375.1 Alphaproteobacteria bacterium | reverse complement strand
GTCATGGTCTTCATGGCGACCGCTATCATCACCGTCGCCAGTGTTCGGCATGTGATTTAAGGGGGCTGAAATGGTAATGTTTATTGCATAGATCTGCGGCGTTATTTTCGGGGCTGGGCTCGCCATTGGCGGCATGCTTGACCCGTCGAATGTCCCGGGCTTCCTTGATTTGATCGGGGTCAGCGACCCTTCGCTTGCGTTTGTCATGGGCGGCGGTGTTGTTATTAACGCCATTGGCATGATGATCGTGATGAAGCGGAAGAAACCGGCTTTTGCTGACGCCTTTATGCTGCCAGCCCTGAAGTCGATTGATCGTCCTCTTTTGATCGGCGCGGCATTGTTCGGCATTGGGTGGGGGTTATCTGGCCTCTGCCCTGGTCCTGCGGTGGCCTCGGCCTTGCTCAACCCGGCGGATGGCATCGGGTTTCTTGCCTTCATGATCGCTGGCCTGACCATGGGCCGTGTCATCGGGCGGAGAATGTCAGCTTCCGAATAGAATGTGAACAACCCCCGGGGGACACCATGAAGGATAGCATGACGGATCGCACCAAACCAACACCGGCCTTGTCGAATGAAATCACCACCGACGAGATCAAGGATTGGGATAACAAACACGTCATGCACCCCTGGGCGACCTTAAGCCCAGAAAACCCTGACTTCGGGCTGATCCAGCGTTCCAGCGGGATCCATATGGTTGATGACAACGGCAAGCGTTACATCGACGGCCCCGGCGGCATGTGGTGCGTTAATGTCGGTCATGGCCGAACGGAAATCGCGGAGGCCATGGCCAAGCAGGCCAGCCAGCTCAATTACGTCAGCCCCTGGACCAGCGCGACGGAACCTTCGGCGGTATTGGCGCGGCGGATCGCGGCGGAAACCCCGGGGGATCTGAACACCGTTTTCTTCACCACAGGGGGGTCATCGGCGGTTGATACCGCCCTGCGGTTTGTGCAGTTCTACAACAACGTCAAGGGCCGCCCCGAGAAGAAAACCTTTATCGCCCGCGAAAAAGGCTACCATGGCTCAACTTACCTGGCGGCCAGCGTTTCGGGCAAGGAACGTGACCGCAAGTTCCTTGACACCAATCGGGACTTTGTGCGCTTCCTGCCCAATGTGAACCCCTATATTCGCCCTGACGGCATGTCGATGGACGACTGGCGCGATGAAAAGCTTGCGGAGCTTGAGGAGATGATCAAGGACGTCGGGGCGGACAAGGTCGCGGCCTTTATCGCTGAACCTATCCTGGCATCGGGCGGGGTGATTGTGCCGCCGGAAGGCTACCAGAAAGGCTGTCTTGAGATTTGCCGCAAATATGATGTGCTTTATATCTCTGATGAGGTGGTGACCGGATTTGGCCGCCTTGGCCACTGGTTCGCCTCGGAAAAGGTTTTTGGCATCACCCCGGATATCATCACCTGCGCAAAGGGCCTGACCTCAGGCTATGTTCCGATGGGCGCGGCGATCTTCTCTGACCGCCTGCTGGATGAAATCAAGCATGACGACCACGCTGATATTATGTTTTCAAACGGCTACACCTATTCAGGGCATCCGGTTTCCGCCGCCGCCGCGCTCAAGAATATGGATATTATCGAAGACGAGAACTTGCTTGAGCATGTTCGTGAAGTCTCCCCCCATTTCCAGGCCCGGCTTCGGGCGCTGGGGGAGAAATACCGCATTATCGGGGATGCCCGCGGCATGGGGCTGGTGGGTTGCCTTGAAGGCTCCGCCCTGCCCGACAGCCCTGAAAAAGAACGGCGCGATATCGATTATGAATTCGGCCATAAAATGGATGTCGCGGCTGAAAAACGCGGCTTGCTGGTGCGCCCCATCATCAATATGTGCGTGTTCTCCCCGCCGTTGATCATCAGCCGTGATGAGATTGACGAGATGTTTGATATTCTGGATGACGCGATCGCGGAAGTCGAAGCTGAAATGCTGTCGTGAGTTTTACGCAACCCGCCACCTCCCTTTTCCACCCTCTCCGCCATCCCGTGCGCCCAAATCATGGTCCTGAAATCATATTGGTCTATTGATCAAATCAATGTTACGATTTGAGAAGATAAATCTAGGGAGGATCTCATGAACTCATTTCTCAAGGCTGCTGTCGGCGCAGCTGCCCTCGTTTCCGTAGCAGGCTCTGCCTTTGCCGCTGATTCTGATCTCGTTGTATTTGACTGGGCGGGCTATGAAGACCCCGGCTTTTTCCAGGACTATATCGCCAAGCATGGCGATGCCCCGACATACTCGTTCTTCTCTGATGAAGAGGAAGCGTTTCAGAAGATCCGCGCCGGGTTCCGCGCTGATCTCGCCCACCCTTGTTCACAGTCCGTCGTCAAATGGCGGAGCGCGGGCATCATCGAGCCGATCGATACATCCCGGCTGTCCAACTGGAACAAGGTTATTCCGCAATTTGCCAATATGGAAGGCTTCCTGACCGATGGTGTCCAATGGGCGCTTCCCATGGATTGGGGCGCAACAGCACTGACCTATCGCACCGACATGGTGTCCGAAGCTGAAGCCAGCACCCTGAAATCATTTGCTGACCCGAAATTCCAGGGCCGTGTGTCGATCGTTGATAACGTCGATGACGCCTATGCCCTTGGCTTCCTCGCCAATGGCGTCACCGACTGGAACAAGGCGACGGATGAAGACTTCAAGAACGCTTCGGCGTTTCTGCGTGAAGTCCATAAGAACGTCCGCACCTACTGGCAGGATGGCGCGGACATTCGCGCCCTGATGACCAGTGGTGAGATCCAGCTGTCTTGGTCATGGAACGAAGTGGCGTCCATCCTTGAATCCGAAGGCGTTCCTGTTGCCATGAACCGCGGCACCTCAGAAGGGTCATCGACCTGGGTTTGCGGCTATGTGATGCTGAAAGACGCCCCTGGTGACAAGGACAAAGCCTATGAATTCCTTGACGCGTGGCTGGCGGATTCTTCGGCTGAATACATCGTGACGGAATGGGGCTATGGCCACTCCAACGGTGATGTCATGGATCGCATCGGCGTTGAAAACGGTTTTGGTACTCTTGAAAGCTACGCCAAGAACACCCTGTGGCAATCCCCGAGCGACCCGAAACTCCGTGAGCGCATGATCAAGGAATTTGAACTGATCAAAGCCGGGTTCTAACCCCGCCAGATGATCACAGAAAAGGCGGGGTGATCCCCGCCTTTTTTATTTGCTGAACTGATCTATCGCAGCACCAACAGGCTTTCCGCCCCCCAGCCGATGCGGGCAATCTCCCCCGGTTGAAGAACTTTCCGGCCGGCGGTATTGCGCATTGAAACCATCAATCCGTCTGGCACGCCATCAAGGGCAACGTGGTAATAGGTCATGTCCCCGTAATAGGAGCTTTCCAGCACTTCGGCCTGAAATTCAAATTCCGCCTTGTCGGTCTTGTCGAGCAGGACCGTCAGCATTTCAGGGCGAATGCCGATCTTCACCGCGCCTTTTTCAAGTGGTGTCGGCATTTGATCGGGCGTGATCTTGCCGTCCCCCAATGGCCCGGCATTGACGGTCAGGCTGGTGGCACTTGCGGATTTCAATTCCCCTTCAAGGAAATTCATGATCCCGATAAAAGCCCCCACCCGCATGTTTATTGGGCGTTTATAGAGGTCTTCCGGCGTCGCCAATTGCGCGATATTTCCATCAAACATGACGGCGATACGGTCACTCATGGTCAAGGCTTCTTCCTGATCATGGGTGACCAGAATAAAGGTGATGCCGACAGCCCGTTGCAATTTCCGCAACTCAACCTGCATCTGTTCACGCAGTTTCTTGTCAAGGGCGGACAGGGGTTCATCGAGCAGCAGCACTTTCGGTTCCATGATCAAGGCGCGGGCCAGGGCAACACGCTGGCGTTGCCCGCCGGAAAGTGCATGGGCCGGGCGGTTGTTGTAGCCTTTCAAATCCACCAGCTCGAGCATGGTGTTGACCCGTTCGGCGATCTCGGCTTTCGGCAAGTTCTTTTTCTTCAGCCCATAGGCGACATTTTCCTCAACATTAAGATGAGGGAAAATCGCATAGGACTGGAACACCATATTGGTGGGGCGCAGGTTCGGGTCAACATCGCTCATGTCCTGACCAGAGATCATCACCGCGCCACTGTCGGGGTGTTCAAAGCCTGAAATCAAGCGCAACAGCGTGGTCTTGCCGCAACCTGACGGCCCCAGCAGCGAGAAAAACTCCCCTGCCCTGATGCTGGCGTCAACACCGTCAACGGCCCGAACCTCACCATAGGTTTTCACCACAGACTTGAGATCGACCATAATATCCGCCTGCGAAGATGTCTTTGCCATGGGGTTAGTCCTCACTTGTGTTGGGGCGCGCGCCGTCGCCGAGCAATTTGTTCTGTTTGTTGCGGAAATATTCCCCCTCCGTCAGCAGGATCAGGGACATGATCAGCATGATAAACCCAAGCGCCATAACGCCGGGCAATTTCGACGGGAAGCGCAATTGCGACCAGATATATACCGGCAGGGTTGGTTCCGTGCCGGTCAGGAAGAAGGCGATGATAAATTCATGCAGCGACAGGGTGAAGGCGATCAGAAGTGATGAGATCAGCCCCGGCATGACCAGCGGCAGGATCACCCGCCGAAACGTTTCCAGCCGTGTGCAGCCCAGATCAAGCGACGCCTCTTCCAGATTCTTGTCCATATTGTTGAACGCCGACATCAGGATGGCGATGGAAAATGGCGTGCAGATCAGCACATGCCCCAGAATAACCGTCCAGATATTGAGGCTGAACCCGAGCTGGATCAAAACGATCAGCAACGCCACGCCTATAATAATCTCCGGCAAGACCAGCGGCAGCATCAAG
>JAGWAQ010000129.1 GCA_021296375.1 Alphaproteobacteria bacterium | reverse complement strand
AGGATTGCCTTGAAGAGCCGAAGTTCTACCGTTACGCCGACCCATTGGCTGATGTGATCATCAATATGGCGGAAGAGGGGGGCGGCTTCCCCTGGCATTTTGACACCAATAATTTCACCATCACCCTGGCGATCCAGAATGCCGAGGGCGGCGGGGCGTTTGAATATGCCCCCGGCATCCGCAAGGACAGTGAATATTTTGATGAAGTGCGGGCGGTGCTGGACGGCACGTCAACCAAGGTGGTGAGCATTGAGCTTGAGCCGGGGGATTTGCAGCTTTTCCGGGGGCGGTATTCCCTTCATCGCGTCGCGCCCCTCACCGGCCAGCGCAAACGCTATGTGGCGATCTTCTCTTACGTTGAGGAGCCGGGGATGGTGGGTTCACCTGAACGAACGCGCCAGCTTTACGGGCGGGTGCTGCCGATCCATCTTGAGCGCGCCGGCATGCGCGCTGATGATTACATCGATTGACGCCAAGGCTTGGCAAAAGGCGCCAGCTTCGGCAAACTGGATGAATATTTTGAGATAAATGTCCTGACGTAACTGTCCTGAACTAAATGTCATAAAACAGAGGAAAACCTGAGATGAAATACACACCTGAAACCCCCGCCCCTGCTGATGCGGAACAGCGCAAAGCCATCAAGCCTCTGGTGTGTTATTCCCCTGACACGTTGCCGCCTGTCGACACCGCCATGCTCGCCCGCGCCCGCGCCAGCATGGAGAAGATCGACACTGTTGTGGTGCCGCCGCGCGAAGCGGAATGTTTTTCCGTGCCGAAAGGGCATTTCTTCCGCATCGTCAGCACCGATGGCCCGCAAGTGGGGGATCTCAATCTCTGGAACGCCCATAACCCTGAAGAGCGGTTTTATTCCGGCAAGACCCGTGCGCTCCATGGCACCCATGTCTCGACCGGTGATCGCATGTGGTCGACCATCCCTTATCTGCGGCCGATGGCGACCATCACCCATGACACGCTGGACTGGTACGGCTGGGATGAATTCGGCGGTTCTGTCCATGATGTGATCGGCACGCGCTGTGACCCTTACACCAACCATATCCTGCATCAGGACCATTACCATCATTGCTGTCATTCCAACCTGACCCGGGCTTACGGCAAGCATATTGGCGATTACAAGCGCGGGGAATTTCTTGTCCATGATGTCATGAATGTCTTCATGTGCACGGGCTTTACCCTTGATACCCACCAGTATTTCATGAAAGCCAGCCCTGTGCGGCCCGGCGATTACATTGAATTTTTCGCTGAAATTGACTTGATCGGTGGCTTGTCGGCTTGCCCTGGCGGGGATTGCTCGTCGGAACATTCCTCCGACGTCGCGGCATGTTATCCTCTTGTGGTGGATATTTACCGCCCTGATCCGGCGACGCTGGAGGGCTGGAGCTCGCCGGATGTCAACGGCTATGACGGCACCCACGGCATGCCCTAAAGTTCTGCCCTATAGCAGGCTTGCCTGACCCGCCCGCAAGTGTATAACAGCCAAAACTCATTTGGCCTAAACGCTCCTGGCCAAAACTCATTTGGCCTAAACATCCTGAAAGATAGCCCATGACCGCAATCCCTACCCATATGCACGCTGTTCACCTGACTGGCCATGGCGGCATCGAAAAGCTGGTCTATAAAACCGATGTGCCGGTGCCGGAGATCAGTGCCAATGAAGTGCTGGTCAAGGTGCGGGCGGCTGGCGTCAACAATACCGATATCAACACCCGCATTGGCTGGTATTCAAAATCCGTCACCGCGGACACCTCTGCCGGTGGTGCCGACGGGTTTGATGATGTTGATCAGGATGACGCCAGCTGGTCGGGGGAACCGCTGGTCTTCCCGCGTATTCAAGGGGCCGATGCGTCGGGGGTTATTGTTGCGGCGGGGGCAGATGTAAACCCCGCCCGTGTTGGTGAGCGCGTCCTGTGCCGCACCATGATGCAGGACCCGAAAACCGAAGATCGCTTTATGTGCTGGACCATGGGGTCGGAATGCGACGGCGCCTTTGCGCAATACCTGAAGGTCCGGTCATCGGAATGTTTTGCCATCAACAGCGACTGGAGTGATGTTGAGCTGGCCTCCATCCCCTGCGCCTATTCGACGGCGGAAAACATGCTGCACCGCATCGGGCTTGGGGCGGAAACGGTATTGATCACCGGCGCGTCGGGCGGCGTGGGGTCGGCCGCCATCGGGCTTGCCAAACGCCGCGGCGCCAAGGTCATCGCGGTGGCCGGGGCGTCAAAAGCGGACGCGGTAAAGGCGCTTGGGGCGGACCAGGTGATTGACCGCAACGCTGACCTGATCGCCGAGCTGGGGACAGAGAGCATTGATGTTGTGGTTGATCTTGTGGCGGGGGGCGTTTGGCCGAGCCTGCTGGAGGTGATGAAACGCGGCGGGCGTTACATTGCCTCAGGCGCGATTGGCGGGCCGATGGTCGAGCTTGACGTGCGCACCCTTTACCTGAAAGCCCTGACTTTAATGGGATCGACGTTTCAGGACAAGGTGGTGTTTGAAAACCTGATTGGCTATATCGAGCGCAACGAGATCACCCCCGTCATCGCAGCGACCTTCCCCCTTGATCAAATCGGCAAGGCGCAGGAAATGTTTCTGGCCAAAAACTTTGTCGGCAAGATTGTCCTGACGGTTCCGCAGGACGACGCCTGACATGAAGATCACCGCCCTTGATGTTCACGCTGTGCATCTGCCTTACGCTGGCGGGGTGTATCGGCTTTCAGGGGGGCGTCAATACCAGGGGTTTGATGCCGCGATTGTGAGGATGGAAACCGACACTGGCTTGATCGGCTGGGGGGAGACCACGCCATTTGGCGCGAGCTATATTGAAGCCCATGCCGGCGGTGTTCTGGCCGCGCTTGAGGAACTTGCGCCGGCGGTGCTGGGGATGGACCCCCGCCACCATGACCGGCTTTATGACCGTATGGATATGGCGATGAAAGGCCAGCATGCCGCCAAAACCGCGATTGATGTGGCGGGCTGGGATGTCTCCGGTAAAGCCATGGGGATGCCGGTTGCGGATATGCTGGGGGGGCGGATTGATGGCCGTGTGCCGCTCATTTCCTCCATCGGCGGGGATACGCCGGAGGCCATGCGCGCGTCGGTGGCGGATTTCCGCGCCCGCGGCTTTTTCGGCCATTCCATCAAGATCGGCGCGACCATGGCGGAAGGTGGCCCGGCCCTTGATGCTGAACGCATCATGGCGTGCCTGGCGGATAAGCAGGACCACGAATGGATGCTGGTTGATGCCAATGGCGGGCTGACGGTGGAGCATGCGTTAAGGATGATGGCGCTATTGCCCCCGGGGCTTGATTTTGTGCTGGAAGCGCCGTGCGCCACCTGGGCTGAAACCCTGTCGTTGCGGGCGCGGCTCAATCATCCTTTGCTGCTTGATGAATTGGTGGAAACCGAAGCTGATCTGATCAATGCCATTCGCCATGACGCTTGTGATGGCGCCGGGCTGAAAATTTCCAAGCAAGGGGGGCTGACCCCGACGCGCCGCCAGCGGGATATTTGCCGTGCCGCCGGGCTTGTCACCAGTATTCAGGACACCGTGGGGTCAGATATTGCGTTTGCGGCGGTGCTGCATGTCGCGCAATCAACCCCGCGTTCGATACTGCGTTGCGCGCTGGATACCCGCGCGATGGTCAGCCTGACCACCGCAGGGTTTGACGCGCCGGTTGAAAATGGCGGCGCCATGGTGCCTGATGCCCCGGGGCTCGGGGTCACGCCTGACCTTGATGTTCTGGGCGATCCAGTGGCACAATACCGGCGCTAGTTTAGGTGAGGGAACCATGACGGTCTTTAACATGGGGTCGATCAATATCGATCATATCTACACCATGCCGCATCTGGTGATGCCGGGGGAAACCTTGTCGGCGACGTCCTATCAAGCGGCGTTGGGGGGCAAGGGCGCGAACCAGTCGATCGCCATTGCCCGCGCTGGCGGCACGGTTGTTCATGGCGGGATGATCAATAAAGCCGACGAGAATTGGCTCGATGCCATGGCCGCATCAGGGGTGAACCTTGACCATGTCCTGAAAGGCGAGGCCCCGACGGGCCATGCGATTGTCGCGGTGGATGACGCGAAGGGCGAGAATCAGATTATCCTGAGCCCGTCCAGCAATGCCTTGATCCCCGATGAGCTGACCGACGCCATGCTGGCCAAAGCCGGGCCCGGGGATTGGGCGCTGGCGCAGAATGAAACCAACGCCACGGAAAGATTCTTGACCGCCGCCAAGGCCAAGGGGCTGAGCATCTGTTATTCCGCCGCGCCTTTTGTGGCGGAGCAGACCGCCGCTCTTCTGCCGCTTGTCGATGTGCTGATCGTCAATGCGATCGAAGCCGAGGCGCTGGAAAACCATCTTGGGGCTGACATCAATGTGCCGCATCTGATCATCACCAAAGGGGGGGACGGGGCCAGTTATCGCGGCATTGACGGCGCGGTTGATCTGGCGGCTGAAGCGGTGGTGCCGGTGGACACCCCCGGCGCCGGGGTCACCTACCTCGGGTATATCCTGGCGGGGCTTGATGGCGGCATGACCATGACCGCCGCCATGACTATCGCCGGAAAAGCCGCCGCCCTCCAGGTGACGCGCCACGGCGCCAGCGCGGCCATTCCCCTTCGGGCTGAAATTGAGTAAAGATTAAGCCTGCGTTCCGCTGTTCAGTATTAAGGTTTTCCCATGGCGCAAAAAGTGATTATTGACACCGACCCCGGCATTGATGATGCCATGGCTATTCATTACGCCTGCGCTGACAAGCGGCTGGATGTGCTGGGGCTGACGACGGTTTTTGGCAATGTCTGGGTCGAGCAGGCGACACGCAACGCCCTGTTTCTGGCGGAGC
>JAGWAQ010000128.1 GCA_021296375.1 Alphaproteobacteria bacterium | reverse complement strand
GTCGCCAGCTTCTGCCGGATCATTGGTGTCAGAGGTGGCATTGGCAAAATCAGCCGTCATGCGAACCTGATCAACACTACCCGACTGGCTGGCGGACACTTCATTGATGTCATCAGGCACATAGGTGTTGGATTGCAGGGTATAGCCCCGCCAGTTGTTGAAGGTTTCGGTCATGATCGACATGTCACCGCCGGAAGTGATCTGACCTTCGGTGTTGAAAATATAACTGCTGGCCGAGGCGGTGCCGCCAGTGATCGCGCCATCGGAAATGGTTTCGCCGGTCACCGTTGCCAGCGTCAAGTCCCCCCCCGCTTCAATAAAACTGCCGTCGCCATTCAAGATGAACGTGTCGGAAACCAGCACAACATCACCAAGGCCATAGATCGATTTGCTGTTGGCGTTGGTGATGCTGCCGCCAGCGTCGATCACCAGCCCGTCCCCGCCAGCGGTGTCGTCATTGGCAAAGATGACGTCATTATTGGTGACATCCCCGGTGGTGGTGATCACGAGGTCATCTCCGGCGATAATATCGCGGTTGGCCGTCACCGAGGCGGCGGTGATGCGGATATCCCCCGGCATCGACAGATCCGCGCTGTTGGTGAATTCATCAGGCACATTGAACGTCAACCCGGTGTTGCCCTTGACCTGCTCACCGCTATAGTCAAAATCAAACCCCGCCTGATTCCAGTCGAGCGTCAGCACCCCGCCCGCGCGGGTGAACTTTGCGGCATCGGTGCTGAGCGTCAAGGTATCCCCTTCAAGGGTGACGTCCGCCGTGCCGGTGATGGTGCTGTCCTGATTGACAATACCGCCCGATGAATTCAGCACGATCGCCCGGTCAGCCGTGATATTGGCGCCGCTCTGGTTGTTGATATCACCGGAAGTGTAAATGCTGATGCCGCCAATGGCGCTGATGACCGCGCTTGAGTCTGTATTCGTCAAGGTGGTGATGGGGTTTGATGATGACCCGATGACAATATCGCCAGCGTTGCTGAGCTTGTAACTGTCATTGGCCTCGATCGTGCCGGCGATCGTCAGGGTGGCGGTATTGGCGCCGGTGCTGGCCCAGGTGAAGGTCTGCTCATCACTGCCGGTGACGGGGGTGGTGGCGGTAATGACCGCTGACGCGGCGATATCATCAAGGACAATATTAATAACGCCGGAACCATCGGTGGTGGCGTTGGCGCTGACCCCTTCAAACCCGGGGTTAATATTGATCTGATTGGCGATGCTGGCGGCCAACGCGTTGAGCGAGGAATCCGTCGCGCTGACTTCATAAATCAGGTCATTGACCCCGGCTTCGATATCCCCGTCATCGTTGGTGAAGGTGGCGACATTCTGGATATTCATTTGCGAGCCGGTGATGTCTTGCCCGTTATTGGTGAAATCCTGGCCGTTGCCATCGACCGTCACCCGCCGGTTGGCGGCCACCAGCGCATTGATGGAGACATCCCCCGTGGCGTCGAAAATAATATCACGCCCGCCGTTGATCCCGCCGCTGACATCAATCGTCCGGCCGGAAGAACCGGTGCGCAGGACGGTATCGATTTCCGAAGTTGTGCTGCCCTCAAGGAGAAGATTGCCGTCGGCGTCAATCACCACATCGCCGGTGGTGGTGCCGACATTGCCCTGAATACGAACGCCAACCCCGTCATCCGTGCCGATGATATTGATCTTGCCTGCCGACATTTCCGACAGGCTGGAGGCATCTATCTGATAGGTCGAGCCGGTGGCGGCGGCAGAGCTGTCTTCGGTGATCGCGTCGTTAGGGTCATTGGCGAGGCCGTCTTCGTAATCGTAATCATTGGCCCCGGCGATCAGGTCAAGGCGTGACGTGCGGTAAATCGGACCCTGGATCAACAGCTCGCGGGCGATCAGGTCAATCTGCGAGAAATCATTGCCATTCAGGCCTTCACCATTAATGGTGATCAGCCCGCTATTGACGTCAAAATCAATATCCGTGCCGTCAATATTAATATTGGCGCTGCCGGTGGTCATGGTGAAGCGCGGGATATTGATCACCCCGCATCCCGAACAGGTGATGCCATTGGGGTTAACAATAATCAGATTGGCGCTTCCCCCGAACACCTCAAGGGTGCCGGCAAGGGTTGAGGCGTTGCTGGAGGTGACTTCATCGACAATCGTTGACGCCGTCACCGACAGGTTCGGGTTGGCGGCAACCGAACCCCCAAGCCCGGCGTTGCCGCTATTCAGCGAATTGTTGTGGATAACGCCTTCACTGCCGACATTGAAATGACTGAACCGGTTGAGCGACACGCCCCCCGCCGTGGGGTTGGTGATGTTGATCACCGGCACACCGGTTGACGATGACGTGATCGAGGGACGGAAGCTCAGGGATGCCGATGGATCAGCAATCAAATCTGTCGCCAGGGCCGGTGATGACGCCATCACAAAGCTGGCGGCGGTGACAACACGCGCAGCCTTCCCCCAACCAGATACCGATGACGGCATCCGCTTGCGGTTTTGCAATGTATATGACGACAATTTGCGCATTCAGAAGCCTTTACTTCAACACAACTTTCAGGCCGCGAACCTGATCAACCCCAAATTCAAACTTGCCGTTGGTGAGGTCATCCCCCTCCGGCACAAAATTCAACGGACCCAGCGGAACCGTCACGGCCCGCCCCGGCAAGATCGATACCGGCGTCAGGTTAAAGACCTGCGCTTGTTCCGCCTTTTCATGTTTGACGATAACGGCGTAGGATGTCACCAGCATATCTTCCGTGGTATTGCCCATCTCAAGCAGGAAAACAACCCCGTTATCCCGCGCCTGATACTGCCCCCGCGCTTCCATGGCGGTACGGTCGATTGTGCTGGAATGTTCACCCAGGCACAGCAACACGAGATCCCGCTGTTGCAGCAAGACACTTTCATTGTCTTTCATGCAGGTGTTGAAGCGGGCGGTATCCTCCGCCAGTGCTGGCGGGGCCATCAGCCCGGCGCTTACCCCCAATCCAAGGGCAACAGCAAGGCGAAGGCCAAATGCTGGGGAAAGGCCAAATTTTCTGATGTTAAATGACATGAATGAACTCCATTAAAACAGGCTAAGGAAACCGTTGGTGATGCCGATATGGCCATTGAAATTGCCGCTCTCCGCCACCGGATAGGTGCGGTCAGGGTCAAGCGTGTCCATATCCGTCTGGGTGCCGCCGGAATAAATATCCTCACCTGATGTGCCGCCGGAAAGCGACCCCCCCAAAATGCGAATATCCCCGAGATTGGTGAAATTCAGCCGCCCCATATTGGCGGTGAAACTGCCGCCTTGATCCTGGGCAATGATTTTGGCGTGGCCATGGGCAAGCATCCCCTGATGACGGTTCATCGCCATGAACAGACGCTCCGCTGAGGTGATGATATTGACGTTCGATGACGCCGACTGAATATCAATCGCGTTATTGGCGTTGTCTTCGTTTTTATTAAGCGCGGTCAGGCGGCCACCAAGATTGACGATATAGCCGGTGTCAGGGTCAACGCTGGTGCCGATGGTCTGGTCCGCCCCTGTCAGCACGGCATTAACGGAAAGGTCTTGCGGCGTGAAGGACGGGTTGGCGGCACCGCCATCAACGGTGATCGCCAACTGGTTCTGGGCTGAGATCAGCCCCCCTGTCGCCACCACGGTGCTGCTGCCGCGGCGATCACAATAAAAGAAGCAGGTGGTGTGATATTCCGACTTGCCATTGACCACCGCCTGGTTATGAACGGCGTTGACATTATTGGCGGCGGTGGCGGAGGTGCCAATGTAAACGCTGCCGTCAGACTGGCTGGTCTGGGTGGTGGCGGTATCGGAGCCGCCGCTGGAATCGTTATAGGTCAGGGTGTATTGATCGGCTTGTTCAGAACCAAAGACCAGCCCGAAGGCATCATCAGCATCCGCCAGCTCACTGACCTCGATGACTTCATATTCACTCAAGTCACTGAACCGCCCGGAGATGGCCTTGTAGCTGTTGAGCCCTTCAACGAACTTCACCAGCAATTCCCGGCCATTGTTGAAGCCGTTGCCGTTTGAGGTTTCCGTGCCGGTCACAGTATAGGTGTAGGTGTCGCCGGTTGAGGCATTGGTCAGGGTGATGGTATCACCCGCGCCACCGGCGGCGGCGCTGTCATTACCGGAATTGTCGATCGAGGTTGAGACCAGGACGTAATCCATGCCGCCATCAGCGTTAATCTCCCCACCGATATTATAAAGGTTCCCCGTCGCCCCTGAAGCGGTAAAATTCAGCTGAATATCGCCGCGCGCCGCTTGAATATAAGCCGCTTGGTCAGGCACCTCGAGGGAGCCGTAATCATAGGTCACGACATCGCGATCCGCTTTGAAGAACAGGAAGGAATTGGTCCGCTTGCAGTGGCGGACAACAGCGCTATTGGAGCCGGCAACAGCACGCATGACACGGTAATAGAGATCGCAGCCAACATTAACCGTGACGCCATTGTTGGACACGATCCGTCCCGATTCATTAAAGACATCCCCGGCCGTGGTAATGGTGATGCCGCCGGTGTCACGATTATTCAGGCTGTACACCCCGCCGCCGGAGTTCACCACCGTCAAGTCACGTGACGACACTTTGCCTGATGACGAATAAATAATGGCAAGAGCCGTGCCGCTCAGGGAGCGGTTGTAAAGATCATCTGCCTCGAAGGTGACGCCGCCGTTCAGGGTATTGGTGCTGTCAGCAGGCAATTGGCTTTGCAGCGTGTTGCCATTGTTGATGACATCTGCCGTGACAGCGTCGATGTTCAAATCCTCACCAGCCGACAAGGTGTTCTTCTTTGACGCAACCCCGTCAAAAGTCATGTCATAGCTATTGGAATCAATCGACAGGTCACGTTCCGCCGTCACCGTCCCGCCGTTGGTGGCGTCGATCAGGATTTCGCCGGAGG
>JAGWAQ010000127.1 GCA_021296375.1 Alphaproteobacteria bacterium | reverse complement strand
CCATGTCCAGTTCATCCATGCCTTCAAATTAATTCCAGCTTTTATTGTACTCGCGCACATGTTCAAGGCAGAACCAGATGTAATCGCGGACATCGCGGCTTGATCGCGGGGCTTTGTAATCGCCATTTTCCGTGCAGCCGGGTTTCGCGCAGGTCCGCTCCTCAACCAGAGGCTCCTGCCGCAAAAACGGGATATCAGCGGTGTAAATGGTGTGTTTTTTCATCGTCATCACTATACGAGCGTCGCCACCGAATGCAATTGCGGAAATCCCCGTCGATTGGGGCAAATTGGCGCAAATCAGCAGGCTTGTGTCAGGCGTGCGCTCGATGGTTTTCCCTTTCTGTCATGACCCGTTGTTGCGGCTTGGTTTCGGCCGGTTCATGATTGCGCCCCAAACCGTGGATGCCCAAACCGTGGATATTGAAACTTGGACCTTGAATTGATTTAGGGTATGAACACCTTATGACAAGACAAGACCGCATCATCACCGCCCTTAATGCCGCCCTGTCGCCGCGCCATCTTGAGGTGCGGGATGTTTCCGCCCAGCACCATGGCCATGGCGGCTGGCGAGAAGGGGGCGAAACGCATTTTGAGGTGGATATCGCCAGCCCTGAATTCGACGCCATGACTCGGATCGCGGCCCATCGCATGGTCAATGATGCCCTTGCGGATGAACTGGCCTCCGGCCTTCACGCCCTGCAGATCAAGATCATCACATAATCAGCGGGTCTTGCGCGATTGTGCCAGATCAAGAGCGGCTTGACTATCCTCGGCATGGCCAATGCAGGAATTTGCCAGGCTGCTGACGTCATGGGCCTTGGTGTCGTCAATGCCCTGACGCCGACGTTGCCGCGCCTGCTCCCCATATAAGGTCTGGATCGCCACCGTCGCGACAGGGCCCATCAGCTCGGTGATATGGGTGCAGCCGGTGATGCCGCCGATCGCCTGGCGGGATTTGTTGCGCCAGCCGGGGCCAATCGTCAGCCCGATGAGCGCGTCAAAACCAATATTGGCCGACGGGCAAATCGCGTAAGGCCCCGACAGGGTTGTGGCTTCGGCTTCCTTGATGGTCAGCTCCTGATCAACGGCGATCCGCACTTTCATATGGTGGAGCGCCTCATGGGCTTTGATCACGCCACGTTCGGCATTGGGAAAATCATAGGTTTTGACGTCCTTGATCTCCCCCTCGACATCGATCAACCCGTCACTGCGGGCATAGCCATCAAGGGTGATGGTGCGGGTATGAACACGTTCACGGGTAACATCAGCCATCGGGTTCTCCTTACTCCGCCGAGGTGGTCTCCCGCCACAGACGGATGCGTTCAATTTTATTGCGATCACGGCGCAACACCCTGAAACGGGTTTGGTGAAAACGAAACTCCTGGCCGGGGACGGGAATCGTCCGGGTTTCGTTCAATATCAATCCGGCAATGGTGGCGGCGTCATCATCGGGCAGGTCCCAGTCAAGGGCGCGGTTAAGATCACGGATCGTGACATGACCATCCACCACCCATGACCCGTCATCCTGTTGCGCCAGGCCCGACAAGGTGACGTCATGCTCATCATCGATTTCCCCGACGATTTCCTCCAGAATATCCTCAAGGGTGACAATGCCGCGGAAATCGCCGTATTCATCCACCACGATGGCGAAATGTTCTCGGCGCGCGCGAAACGCCTGCAGCTGGTCAATCAGAGGTGTTGTTTCCGGCACAAAATACGGTGTGCTGGCGATCTCGGCGATATTGATGGCAGGGGCATCGTCATCCGCCGCTTTATCAAGCCCTCGCAGCAACGCCTTGACGTGCAGAACGCCGATGATGTTTTCCGGCTTGCCGCTGAACACCGGATGACGGGTGAAAGGGGATTCCATCACTTGCCGCAAGGCGCCGTCAGGGTTGCTTTCGGCATTGATCATCTCCACCGACCCCCGGTGGGTCATGACTTCATCAACACTGACTTCGCGCAAATCAAGCACGCTCGACAGCATGGCGCTTTGTTCGCGCTTTTCCGCGTCGGTGGTGGAGGCGCCATGAAGTTCGATCATGCCGCGCAATTCCTCTTCGCGGTCATTATCATCGGTGTTTTTCGGCTTGATGATCAGCCGCACGATGCCATGCAGCCCCCAGGACAGCGGCGTCAGGATAATGACGATTATCCGCACCGTCCGCGCGACCCGCAAGGCAAAGCGGTTGGCATTGCCAAACGCATAGGTTTTCGGCAGGACTTCGGCGAAAATCACCAGCACGATCGTCATCGCCAGGGACGCCAGCACCACCCCGTTTTCTTCGAATAAGGTGATGGCGGCGGATGTCGCCAGAGATGTCGCCAGAACATTGACAAGATTGTTGCCGATCAATAGCGATGAGATCAGCTTGTCTTTCTGGTGGAGCAGTTTTTCGACCGTTCCCGCGCGTTTGCTGCCGCGCCGTGCCAGGGCGTGCATACGGGCTTCCGACGCGGCGGTAAGGGCGGTTTCAGACCCTGAAAAAAACGCCGAGCCGATCAACAGCACCACAATAGAAAGAACAAGAAGGATAAGACCTGCCGTCATGTGTTCTGCGCCTCCAGCACAGCTTTTGCCTGGGCCGGGTCAACATCGCGGTCGACCCGCGCGTCCCCGATCCCGTGGGGAACAATAAATACAATCGCGCCGTCGCTGACTTTCTTGTCTTTCTGCATATGCCGCATCAACACCTCCGCCGACACTTCCCCCAGAAGGTTGGACAGCATCGCCCGCGTGGTTGGCAGGCCAGCGCGCCGCAGGTGATCAATCACGCGCTCGAGTTCAGCTTGCGTGGCGGTGCCCAACCGAACCCCGAGCCGATAGGCATCCACCATGCCCGCGGCCACCGCCTCACCATGCAGGACAGAGCCGTCATAATTCGCTTCCGCTTCGTAGGCATGACCAAAAGTATGACCAAGGTTAAGCAGCGCGCGCCGCCCCCCTTCTTTTTCATCTTCCGCCACGATGCGGGCTTTCGCCAGGCAACAGCGGGCGACGGTTTCCGTCAAGGCGGCGTTATCCAGCGCCAGGATGCGGCCCTGATTAGTGTCGAGCCAGTCAAAAAATTCGGCGTCCCCCAACAGCCCGTATTTGGCGACTTCGGCATAACCGGCACGGATTTCCCGTGGCGGCAGGGTGGCAAGGGTGTCGGTATCCGCCAGCACCGCTTGCGGTTGGTGAAAGGCGCCAATCAGGTTTTTGCCCGCCCTGGCATTGATGCCGGTCTTGCCGCCGACGGAACTGTCGACCTGCGCCAGCAAGGTGGTGGGCACCTGAATAAAATCAACACCGCGCAACAGGCTGGCGGCAACATACCCCACCAGATCCCCGATGACGCCGCCACCAAGAGCGATGAGCATCACCTTGCGGTCAACATTAAGCGCCAGCACCTGCTCCATCACCTGACCGAAACAGGCGATGGATTTTGACGCCTCGCCACTGGCCACGGTGATGGTATCAAGCCGCGCGGCAAGGCCCGACAGGCTTGCCGTCAGCGTCGTCATGTGACTGCCCGCAACAGCCTGATCAGCGATCACCACAAGATGGCGGCCGTCAACAAGGGGGCCGATGTAATGGTCCGCCTGCCGCAACAGGCCAGGGCCAATATGGATAGGGTAGGTGCGCTCCCCCAGGTCGACCGTAACGCATTGCACGGCGGTTGCGGCCATGGCGGCGCTATCCTGATGGTCAGTTGATGTCGTCATGACGAAAATTCCTGAGTTTTATTTTTAGGGGAAGCGCCCTTGTTCAAATGGTCAAGGATCGCGGCTTTAACCTTGTCGATCGCCGACCTGAGGCTAAGCCCGTCGGTATCCACGGTCAATTCCGCCTGCTGATAGAACGGTGCGCGTTGCGCTGATAATTGCGTTAACACCTGCACAGGGTCCTTGCCCTTGAGCAGTGGCCGTGAGTCGAGATTAGACATCCGGCTGGCGAGGGTTTCAGGGGTTGCTTTCAGCCAGACCGACAGCCCGCCGTTGCGAATAATCCGGCGCGTGTCGTCTTGCACAAAGGCCCCGCCGCCGGTTGAGATGATTTGCGGTGGGCCTTCCATCAGATTGGCGATCTCGCGGGCTTCGATGCTGCGGAATTTCGCCTCACCATAAAGCTCAAAAATCGAGGCAATATTCATGCCGGCGATGTCTTCGATGACCTTGTCGCTGTCAACAAAAGGCACCTCCAGCTCTTCGCTCAGCTGTTTGCCGATATTGGTTTTGCCCGCGCCCATCAGCCCCACCAGCACGATCGAACGTGGCAAGAGTGGTGATGATGATGGGTCAGTGGGGGGCGTCTTGGTTGCGGCCGTCATACGATGTGCGCAGGGCAGGGCCCGTCCTCTCAACAATTGGATGCGGTTTGGAGTAAACCAGAGATTGCTGGCAAAAATGCCTCATTCCCGTCATAATCACCAATCATATTATGTCTTGGCTGATTCGGCAATGTCGGAACAGCCATTATCACGACAAGAAAATTGACCTGTTTTGTGGTGATAATTAAATCCGCGGGCTTCAGAAACGGGAACACGTGGTAGCATGGGTTATATAAGTTGAGGATGGTCATGTTCAAAAACGATAGATTTATCTCCAGTGGTTGCGCAGGTTTGGCCGCGGCAGTGGTCTTTGGCGCGGTGTTGTCGGTGGCATCCCCTGCCCTGGCGCGAACCGATGGCGTGATCGTCATTCCCCCGAAAACCGCCACCGCTTCACAAAACGTCACCATTAGCAGTGAAGCAACCCCCGGCACTACCGCAAGCTCGAGCAGCGACACCGCGGTTGACTTGACGGACCTGATCAAAACCATTGATGAAGATGACAACACGGCGGAAGACAGCGCGGCCCTGAAGGTGACGACCGACGATGCTGCCACTGAAGATACCGCCCAAAATACCCCCTAAAA
>JAGWAQ010000126.1 GCA_021296375.1 Alphaproteobacteria bacterium | reverse complement strand
ACGCGAGCGTGACGGCGGGGTTTAACAGGGGGGGTTAACAGGGGGCAGGGTGATGAAAATAATCGTTCATATCGAAACTTGAGGTATGCTAGAGATAACCACCATCACCTGTATTTGCGGAGACCTCATTCCATGACTGATCAAGCCACCCCTATGTCAGGACACCCCTCGGGAGGGCGCCCCTCGGGCCGTGCAACCAACGAATTGCGCAGCATCACGCTTGAACCGGGGTTTTCGCCCTATGCCGAAGGCTCCTGCCTGATCAAATGCGGCAACACCCATGTTCTCTGCACCGCCAGCGTCGAGGAACGGGTTCCTCCATTTCTGCGCAATTCAGGCAAAGGCTGGGTCACCGCGGAATACGGCATGCTGCCGCGCTCAACCCATACCAGAACGGACCGCGAAGCCGCCCGCGGCAAGCAATCGGGACGAACCCAGGAAATCCAGCGGTTGATTGGCCGGTCCCTGCGCGCCGTGACTGACCTGACCGCTTTGGGGGAACGCCAGATCAAAATCGATTGTGATGTGCTGCAGGCCGATGGCGGCACCCGCACCGCGTCCATCACCGGCTCTTGGGTTGCGCTCAGCATCGCGTGTGAAAAGCTTCTGCTGACGGGCAGCATCACCCGCTCTCCCCTGACGGATCAGGTGGCGGCGATCTCTTGCGGGATTCTGGATGGCACGCCGGTCCTCGACCTTGATTATGATGAGGATTCATCGGCTGAAACCGATGCCAATTTTGTCCTTACCGCTGGCGGCGGGATTGTCGAGGTCCAGATGACGGCGGAAGAAACGCCGTTCAAGCGTGATGACATGAACGCCATGTTTGACCTGGCGGAACAAGGCGTTCGCGCCCTTGCGGAAATGCAGATCAACGCTGTTAAGGCCGGGCTCTAAATCATGGCGCGTCAGCTGACTGAAAACCGCATTGTTCTGGCCAGCCACAACAGCGGCAAGGTGCGGGAAATCCGTGAACTTCTTGCCCCTTTTGCGGTGGAGGTGGTGAGCGCAGGGGAACTTGACCTGCCGGAGCCTGATGAAACCGAAACCACCTATAAGGGCAATGCCATTCTGAAAGCGAAAGCCGCCGCCCTTGCCAGTGGCCTGCCCGCGCTTTCCGATGACAGCGGGTTTGAGCTGATGGCCATTAATAAAGACCCCGGGATTTATTCGGCGCGCTGGGCTGGACCTGACAAGGATTTCGGCCTGGCCATGGAAAAGGTCAACACGGCGTTTGAAGCCTCCGGCAGTGATGACCGCCATTGCCGTTTTATCTGCGCCCTGTCGCTGGTCTGGCCTGATGGTCATGACGAAACCGTGGAAGGAATCATTGACGGTGATTTCGTCTGGCCGCCGCGCGGCACCAACGGCTTTGGCTATGACCCCATCTTCCAGCTGAAAGGGCATGAGCAGACTTTTGGCGAAGTCGACCCCGAATGGAAAGACAGCGTCAGCCACCGCGCGAAAGCCTTTGCGCAATTGCTGGACCGCTGTTTTCGCGACACCCCGAAGGGGAGCTGAATGGCGACATCTGGCGCCACCGCTCTTTACGTGCATTGGCCTTTTTGCAAAGCCAAATGCCCTTATTGTGATTTCAATTCCCATGTCAGCACTTCGGTTGATCACCCCCGCTGGGCGGATCAGCTGAAGCGTGAGCTGGATCACATGGCGGCGTTGTCGGAACGTCGTGGTCAGGTGCTGAGCAGCATTTTTTTTGGTGGTGGCACGCCGTCGCTGATGGCGCCGGAAACCATGGCCAGCGTCATCAACCACGCCGCGGAAGTGTTCCATTTTGCGCCTGATATCGAGATCACCATGGAGGCCAACCCCACTTCTGTTGAGGCGGAAAAGCTGGCGGCGTTCAGGGGGTCCGGCGCCAACCGGTTGTCCATGGGCATCCAGTCGTTGCGCCGCGAGGCGTTGGCGTTTCTGGGGCGTGAGCATTCCGCCGATGAAGCCATGGATGCGCTGGCGCTGGCGCGCGAATTATTCCCGCGGGTGTCGGCAGATTTCATCTACGCAAGGCCGCAGCAAACCGAAGCCGAATGGCAAGCGGAGCTGGAGGAGATTCTGGCCCTTGGCCTTGATCATTTGTCCCTCTACCAGCTGACCCTTGAACCCGGGACGGCGTTTTACAGCCAGCACCAACGCGGAATGCTCGACCTGCCCCATGATGACATGGCGCGGGGGTTTTATGACCTGACGCAATCCCTGACCGCCGCCAGCGGTTGCCCGGCTTATGAAGTGTCAAACCATGCCGCCAGAGGGCAGGAAAGCCAGCATAACCTGATGTACTGGTCCGCCGGCGATTGGCTGGGGATTGGCCCCGGGGCTTATGGCCGGTTCTGGCGTGATGGCAAACGGGTGGAAACCCGCAGTCGCCGCGCCCCGCAATCCTGGCTTGATGATGTCACAAGGCAGGGCCACGCCATCGACCAGCTGACCCATGATGAGCCGCTGGATTATGCCCATGAAGCCATGATGATGGGGTTGCGCCTGACCCGCGGGGTTGACCTGACCCGCGTTGAGCATTACGCCGGGCCACGCGCCCACTGGCTCAACCTTGCCCTGCTGGATCAATTGGCGGAGGACGGCTTGATCACCATGACTGATGATCACCTGAGCCTGACGGCAAAAGGCCAGCCTGTACTGAACGCCATCCTCGGGGGCGTGCTGATCACTTGAGCCGGATAGCGAGGGAGCCGGATAGCGAGGGAGTCGGGAGGGCAGGTCAGAACCGGCTTGAAGCGGGGACGATCACGTCATGGCCGTTGGCGGTGATGCGGCGAATTTCGAGCAACCGCGTGGTGGAACCATCGGGGTTGAACTTGAACATCCCGCTGAAACCGGAAAACCCGAGATCACCGGTCAGGGACGCGCGGCGGTCGATCGGGGAGCTGCGGTCAAGAGTGCTGATCAAGGCAACCGCGTCAAACGCCATGACGGCATATTTACTGGCGCGGCCTTGATGGGCGGCGGACCAGATTGGGGAAAAGCCATCAAGCTGTCGCGACGGCAGATGCGCAAACCACCCCCCCATAAGTGACGGCTCTTGCAAAATAGCGGGGTTATCCCAGGCGGAGGTGCCGAGGTATTGCACCAGTTGCGGGTCAAGATCATACCAGTTCAACACCGGCGCAATCCGCAGGCTGAAGCGCGCATCACCGGCGATCAGGACAATATCAAAATCCGCCACACGGGTGCTGCCATCGGAGGCGGGCGGCAACCATTTCGTCAAGGTCTTGACCGACGCCCTGAGCGCCTTTTCATCGGCCAGCACCGTTTCATCAAGCGTCAGCAATTCCGCCGTCAGCCCCCCGCGTTGCCGCATGATATCAATCGCGTGCTGGCTGATGCGACTGCCGTATTCATTGCTTTGGGCGATAATGGCGATGGACAACTGCTCACGTCCTGACGCCTCGATCGGGGATAGGGTGTTGAGCGCCTGCCACAACACCGTTTCAATTTCCTGCTCCGGGGTCTGGCCGATCAGCCAGGCGCCATTGCCCGCGACCGTGCGGTCATTGGAAAACGACAACACGGGAATATCCGCAAAGGACGCGATGGATTGGGCCGCTTTGGTGTTGCCGGCAAACAACGGGCCAATAACAACATCCGCATTTTGGGTGATGGCATCTGTCATGGCCTTTTCAACACCGCTGGCCGTGTTATGGAACGTCAGGTCAATTTCAGGATTGCTGAGGGTGAAGATCGCCAGTTCTGCGCCATGGCGCATATCATCGCCGATCGCCTGCGCCGGCCCCGACAAGGGCAGCAGCATGGCGGCACGAATAGCGCCTTCAGGCTTGGAGACATTGACCATGGGGGTGTCTTTATCCTGAATCAATTGATCATTGATGGTTGTCGATTGCCGCACCAGGGCAAATGCCGCCGCCAGGGCATCGGCCGCCAATGACGGGTCCTCGCCTTCGGGGATCACGGCTTCCGCTTCAGGGGCTTTCGGGTCAGCTTTTGTTTCCATGGTCCAGACCACGGTTGAGCCTGAATCCTCCGGTGTGATCAGCTTTGAGGTGATGCCAGAGCTGAAGGGTTTGTCGTCAGATGTTTGGGCATCGGCCTTTTTCAACTGGTCAATAATCGCCTGAATGCTCGGCTCATCAAGGCCCGCATCATCGGGGTCAGCTGTGGTGATGGAAATGTTCACCTCCGCCTCTTCATCTTCCGCCACAGCAGGGGGCTGAACAGATGAGCTGGGGGCGGGGTCTTCAGCAGGTTTTGCTTGAGCTGTCTGGACCTCGGTTTTGACCGGTGCCTTGACTTGCGGTTGAGGGGGGCCCCCGCAAGCGGCCACCGACAAAGCCATTACCACCGCCGCAATTCGCGGCAGAAAATGAGAAGACGACAGGCATGTCACAGGTGCAGATCGAAACATTATCCAGATCGAAACATTATCATTGACCACGCAATAAGCTTGAGCGCGAAGGTTGGCGACAACACAGGTTATATAGGATAATCTGCATCATCAATATGAATTAGGGTATTATGCCAATGCCGTCAGGTAAAGAACCTTCCGCTATCGATCTCCCTGATCAAGGGTCTTCCGTGTTGGGGCAACGTCCTTTTCAAGGGCTGCAGATCACCTCAACCCCCATTGGCAATCTCGGGGATTTGTCACCGCGCGCCCGCAACGCGCTCGAACACGCTGATCTGATCGCCTGCGAAGACACCCGTCATACAGGAATGCTGCTGTCGCGCCTCGGGATTACCACCAGGATGGTCCCCTATCATGACCACAGTGGCGATCACGTCATCCGGCGCCTGGTGGAGGCCATGCAAAACGGCAAAACCGTCACCCTGGTGAGCGACGCCGGAACACCCCTGATCTCTGACCCGGGCTACAAGCTGGTGGTGGCATGCCGCAAGGCCGGCATCGCCGTCACCTCGATCCCCGGGCCATCGGCCCT
>JAGWAQ010000125.1 GCA_021296375.1 Alphaproteobacteria bacterium | reverse complement strand
GATAGACCGACTGGCAGGCGAGGTTGGAATACGCGCCAGGCACCCCTTGATAGGCGATAATATTGTCAGCGGATGAAGCGGTCATGATGGTCTGTCCGTAAGTGATTCCTATATTGGCATAACTGCCATTGGGTTGGCATAACTGCCCTTGTTGCCGTTGGGGGCTAATTCAGGCGAAGCCGGGCTTCGTTCAGGTCTTCGGGAGTATCAATCCCCCCCGGCGCAGTGTCAACCACAAGGGCGGTGATGGTCATGCCATCTTCCAATGCCCGCAATTGCTCAAGCTTTTCCGTCTGCTCAAGCGGCGAGGGCGGCAGGCTGACAAATCGCTTCAGCGCCGAGCGTCGCCAGGCGTAAATCCCGACGTGATGCCAGATCGGCACATCAGGGGTGCCGCCGCCATGGGGAATGGCATGGCGGGAAAAATAAAGCACCCGCCCGACATCCCCGGGCTTTGGTGTGTCGTCAAAGGCAATCGCCGCTTTGACCACCTGCGGACGGGGAATTTCTTCGGCGCTGGCCCGCGCCACCGGGGTTGAAATATCCGCCCCCTTATCGCGCAACGCCGCCACCAGCGGCACCAGCATCGCGGCGTCGATTTCCGGCAAATCCCCCTGCAGATTAACCACCACATCAAGGGTTTCGTCAGGGTCGATGGCATTGAGCGCTTCATGAACACGGTCGGAACCCGACGGGTGATCAGGATCCGTCAGGATCGCTTCGCCGCCATGGGCGGTAACGGCATCGGCAATCGCCTGATCATCACAAGCCACAATCACCCGGCTTGAGCCCTGGCCAAATCCCGCCTCATAAGCGCGCCGCATCACCTGAACGATCATCGGGGCATCGCCGATCATGGCCAGCGGCTTGCCGGGCAAGCGCGAGGCCGCCATCCGCGCCGGAATAATGACAGCAACACCGTCAAGGGCAGTGTTTTCAGGCTCGGAGTGGACATTTGGTCGCATGGGTGATCCGTATCTGGTCAAAAACCGTGAAAAAAGAGACAATCCGAAGTATATTCCAAACGGTTATGACTTGTGAAGTCAGGGTGTTTTGGGTATGAATTCGCCTGTGAGTTTCATCACGGCCACGATGTTCTGTCAAAGGGTTTCAAATCAACCGGTTTAAGGCCACCACAGAATAGACAAGATGTTCAGATGTAGGGTTATGTTACGCGCATGGCTCGGGGGAAGACAAAATCATGGATGAGTTAAAGTTTAATAAACTTGCGGCAGGTGTTCTTTGTGGTGTTCTGCTGATTATGGCAGGGATCAAAACAGCTGATGTCTTGCTGCCGCACCAGCATCTTGACCAAAACGCCTATCCGATTGAAGTGGCTGAAACCACCTCCGCCACAGCGGCACCTGAAGCCCCGAAGGGCGCGGACCCGGTGCTGGCTTTGCTGGCCTCGGCTGATATTGCCGCTGGCGAAAAACTCGGCAAGAAATGCGCCGCCTGCCACAGCTTTAACGACGGCGGCCCTGCCAAGGTTGGCCCGAATCTCTGGAACATTGTCAACGCGCCCGCGGCACGTGACGGCGGCTTCAAATACTCCACCGCCATGGCGGAAATGGGCGGCGAATGGTCTTACGGCAACCTCAACCAGTTCCTCTACAAGCCCAAGCAGTGGCTGAAGGGCACCAAGATGAACTATGCCGGCATCAAGAAGGCCAATGATCGCGCCGATGTCATCGCATGGTTGCGGTCCCTGTCCTCTGCGCCAGTGGCCCTGCCCTCTGATGAAGAGATTGCGGCCGAAGCCTCAAACTCCTGAACGATATGGTCAGCGGCCCCGACACAAGCACGATCAGCAGTATTGCTGATCTGGCGACGTCGCTGACCAAATTAAGCCGCCCGATCATCGCATCATCATTTCGGCTTAACCCCGAACTTTCCCAAAAATCTGACGCAAGCCCGGTGACTGTTGCTGATGTAACGGTGGAAAAAACCTTGCGCGAGGCTATCCACTCTGTCTTTCCCGACCATAATATTATCGGCGAAGAGCATGGCGAGACCACCAACAACAGCCCCTTCACCTGGGTGATCGACCCGATTGACGGCACCCGCGCCTTCAGTTGCGGCAACCCCATGTTCGGCACGTTGATCGCGGTTCTGCATGAAAACAACCCTGTCATCGGGATCATTGATCTGCCGATGATGCACCAGACCTGGATCGGGATTGACGGCCAGGACACCCGCCTGAACGGTGAGCTTGTCACAACATCTTCCCAGACCATGCTCGATCAGGCGCGGCTGACCACCACCAGCGGTCATGCCCTCGGGGGGGATTACCCGCGGTTTGAACAACTGTCCCGCGCCACCATGGTCACCGGCTTTGGCGGTGATTGTGCCAATTACGCGCATCTGGCGGCGGGCTGGTGTGATCTTGTCGCCGAAAGCCATCTCAATGCCCATGACATCATGGCGGCGATCCCTGTCATTAACGGGGCGGGCGGACGCATCACCCAATGGGATGGACGCGCCATCACCCTTGACGGTTATGACGGCACGGCGCTTGCATCCGCCACGCCAAGCCTTCATGATAAAGCCATTATTGCGCTTTCCCTTCAGGCGTAACCGCGCGCGATCACTGTTTTTCCAGGGGAGTCCTGCCATGACAGCACCACTCTATATTGCCTATCATTCTGTTGATCATTCGATTGACTACTGGCAAAAGCACCTGTCGCCGCTGGTGCCGGGGATCGAGCTTGTCCATGCCGATGAGGCGAGGGCCCAGGAAGCGGAAGTGCTGCTGACCTGGAACCCGCCGGAGGGGATGGTTGCCGGGCTCAAAAATTTGAAGGGGGTTGTCTCTCTCGCCCAGGGGGTGGACCATGTGCTGAACGGCAAGACCTTCCCCTCACACCTGAAATTCGCGCGCCTGATTGACCCTTACATGTCCGAAGCCATGGCCGAATGGGTCATGCTGACGGTGCTGGAATACCATCGTGACGTGCCGCAATACCGCGCCGCCGAACGCCGCAAGGACTGGATTCGTCTTGAGCCAAATATCGCCGCTGACACCACCGTTGCGATCATGGGGCTGGGGGCGATTGGCTCGGTGGTGGCGACCACCCTGACCAAGCTGAAGTTCAATGTCATTGGCTGGTCACGGAGCGAGAAATCCCTTCAAGGCGTCACCGCCTTTCATGGTGACGACGGGTTTGACGCCTGCCTCACACAAGCGGATATCATTGTGTCTATACTGCCGCTGACGACCGAAACCGAAAACATCTACAACAGCACCACTTTCAGCAAGATGAAGCCCGGCGCGGCGTTCATCAATTCCGGCCGTGGCAAGCAAGTGGTGGAAGATGACCTGATCGCCGCCGTCGACAGCGGCCATCTGCGCGGCGCGACCCTTGATGTCATGCGAGTCGAACCCCTGCCAACGGATCATGGGTTCTGGGATCACCCCAAGATCAACGTCTGGCCCCATGTCTCGGCGCAAACCCACGGCGCGACATCAGGCCCGCAAATCGCCGAAGCGATTGCCGATATCCGCGCCGGTCGTGACCCCCGCAACAGCGTCAATATCGCCCGCGGGTATTGATCAGGTCAGGTTGCTTATGACCGGCTGCTCATGACCGGCTGCTCATGACCGGTCGATGGTTTGCTCGATCAATTCCAGTGCCGCGCGCAGCCCCATGGCCTCGCCGCCTTTCGGGTGGCCGGGGCGGGGGCCGAGATTCCAGGCCATGACATCAATATGCGCCCAGGGCACCGGTTTTTTCAGAAACCGCTGCAGGAACAAGGCGGCGGTGATGGCGCCGCCGTAACGTGATGTTCCCGTCGAGGACAAGGCGGCATGACCGCCGTCAAGATACCGGTCGTAAGGGTCATGAAGCGGCAGGGGCCAGAGCGGATCACCCACCGCGTTGCCAGCGGCAATAAAATTCTGGCTGAGCGCGTTATCATTAGAGAACAAGGCCGGCAGTTCTGTCCCCACCGCGACACGAGCGGCGCCGGTCAAAGTGGCGAAATCAATCATCAGCGCCGGCAAATCCGCATCCTCGACATTGGTCGCCAGATGGAAAGCATCCGCCAGCACCAGCCGCCCTTCCGCGTCGGTATTGCCGACTTCAACAGGGATCCCGGCGGCGGTGTCAATGACATCCAGGGGCCGCATCGACAGGGCGGATACGGCATTTTCCGCCGCCGGCACCAGCACCCGCAAGCGCAGTTTCAGCCCCAGCGCCATGATGGTATGGGCCAGCCCCAGCACATGGGCCGACCCCCCCATGTCTTTTTTCATCATTTCCATGGCGGAGGACGGCTTCAGGTCCAGCCCGCCACTGTCAAACGTGATGCCCTTGCCGATCAGGGTGATGAGGGGGCCTTGATCCCCCCAGCTCAGGTCGAGCAAACGCGGCGCGACTTCGGCGGCGCGCCCCACGACATGAATGGCGGGGAATTGCTGCGCCAACTCCTCCCCGATCGTGACGGTGATCGCCGCGCCATGGGTTTTTGCCAATTGCCGGGCGTGATCCTCCAGCCCTTGAGGGGTCAGGTGATTGGCGGGAAGGTTGATGAGGTCACGCGTCAGGCACACGCCTTCGGCAATAGCGTTCAGGCGATCGCGCAAGGCGGCGTCTTCCACCACCAGCTCAGCCATGGGGGGTTTGGGGGGGGTGCGCTGAAAACGGTCAAAACGATATTGATCAAGGGCAAAGCCCAAGGCCACCAGCGGGTCCAGCTCGCCCTGCAATTGATAGGCCCCGGCGGGCAGGCGTGACGCCATGGCGCCATCGACATAAGCGTCGCCACTGCTGCCGATCACGGCCCCCGTCACCGCGCCGTCTTCCGCTGGCAGGACAAGGGCTGAGTTTTTCCGTGCCGAAAAACCATGGCCTTCCACCCAGTTCTTGAGGTGACCGGGCGCGGTATCGAGCCAGTCGGCAAAAGTCGGGCTGTCCATAATATGCAAGGCACGGGGAGCGGGAGAGGAGGCGATCAACGGCATGAGCTGTCCTTTTCATTCGGCCACCACTGGCGGCGTATTAATTGGCGACGTATTAGTTGGCGACGTATTAGTTGGCGACGTAAT
>JAGWAQ010000124.1 GCA_021296375.1 Alphaproteobacteria bacterium | reverse complement strand
ATTCGCCAGCGCGCCAAGCTATCGGGGGTCGAGCTTCCACTGGTGCTGTCGGACCATGCCGATTGGGCAGATTTGCTGAAAACAATTGATGACATCGCGCCACAGGAAGTCTGGGTCACCCATGGGCGGGAAGACGCCTTGATCCATGCGCTCAGCCTGAAAGGCATCACGGCGCGGGCCTTGTCGCTCATTGGCTATGAGGATGACGCCGAATGAAACGATTTTCAGCCTTGCTCGAACATCTGCTGTTTGCCCCGCAACGCAACGCCAAGATCACCTATCTTGGCCAATGGCTGACGACATGCCCGCCGCAGGATCGCGGCTGGGGGGTGGCGGCCCTGACGGGAGATCTTGACCTTGGGCGCGTCAAGGGCGGGGTCGTGCGGCAACTGGCGACAGGTATTCTGGACGAAGAGCTGTTTGCCCAGAGTTATGACTTCGTGGGGGATCTTGCGGAAACCACCGCCCTGCTCTGGCCGGGGCAACCCCGCCGCAACAGCGGAGATCAAAATGAGGATGAACGAAACGATCACGGGCAAAACCATGACGGGCAAAACCATGAAGGGCCGGGGCTTGATGACGTGGTGCGCAGCCTGCAAGCCAGCAGCAAGCTTGAGGCCGAAGCTCATCTGCGCGTCTGGCTTGACCAGCTTGATGAAACCGGACGCTGGGGGCTGCTCAAGCTGATCACCGGCGGGCTGAGGGTTGGGGTATCGGCCCGCATGTTGCGGCTGGCGCTGGCGGAGACCTACGCCACGCCGGTGGAGGAGATTGAGGAGATTTGGCCACTGCTCGCCCCGCCTTATGATGAACTCTTCGCCTGGCTTGAAGGACGCGGGGCGAAACCTTCCGCGGATGGCCGCGCGGTCTTCCGTCCCCTGATGCTGGCGCATCCGATTGATGATGACACCACCAGCATGATCAGCCCGTCGGAATATCTCGCCGAATGGAAATGGGATGGCGCGCGCGTCCAGCTGGCTTCCGCTGAAGACGGGGTGCGGCTGTTTTCACGTTCGGGGGATGTCATCAATGACGCGTTTCCGGAATTGACCGTTGCCCTCGATTGGCACGGCACCCTTGACGGCGAACTGCTGGCAGGCACCCTTGATGCGGTGGAACCGTTCAGCGCCCTCCAGCACCGCCTGAACCGCAAGAAGGCTGGACCAAAGCTGATCGCCGAACGGCCGGTGTTCTTCCGCGCTTATGACCTGCTGATGGATGGCGCGCTCGACACCCGCCCGTTGCCCATAGAAGACCGCCGGGAAAAACTGGCGGAGGTGATGGCGCGTCTTGACCACCCCCTGATGGACATGTCCGAAGAATTGCCGTTCCGCAGTCAGCTTGAACTTGAGCAATGGCGCGAGGATTGCCGCGCCTCAGGCTTGATCGAGGGGGTGATGCTGAAGGCCCGCGGTTCGGCCTATCAACATGGCCGCATCAAGGGGCTGTGGTACAAATGGAAACGTGACCCCCTGACGGCGGATGTTGTCTTGATGTACGCCCAGCGCGGCCATGGCAAGCGGTCGTCGTATTATTCCGATTACACTTTTGGCGCCTGGATTGATGACGGGGCGGAACGGCGGCTGGTGCCTGTCGGCAAAGCCTATTCGGGGTTCACCGATGCCGAGCTGAAAAAGCTCGATCAATTCGTCCGCCAGAACACCACCAATAAATTCGGCCCCGTGCGCGAAGTGGCCCCCACCATGGTGGTCGAGGTGGCGTTTGATTCCATCGCGCCGTCAACGCGTCATAAATACGGCCTTGCCATGCGCTTCCCGCGCTTTGCCCATATCCGCTGGGACAAACCGGCGGCGGAGGCCGATACGGTGGAGACCTTGAAAACCTGGATCACCTGACGCCTTCACTTTCACGAGCCGCCGCTTATATCGAGATCATGACCGATTTATCCAGTTTTCCAGACGGGTTTCGCGCCCTTGTTATCGGCGCCAGTGGCGGCATTGGCGCGGCATTAGTAACCGCCCTTGACGCCAACCCGGGATGCGCCGCTGTTCATGGCCTGTCGCGACGGGCTGGTGATGGCCACGGGTTTATTGACCTTGATGATGAGGATAGCATCGCGGCGGCGGCGCAAGCCCTCACCCCCCTTGGGCCGTTTCACCTGATCATCAACGCGACGGGGCAACTCCATGGGGATGAGGTGACGCCGGAGAAAACCTGGCGGCATCTTGAGGCGGATCGACTGCTGGCCTATTACCGCGCCAATTGCGTCGGCCCCGCCCTTGTCGCCAAGCATTTCCTGCCGCTTCTGGCGAAACCTGAAAAGGCGGTTTTTGCCGCCCTCTCGGCGCGGGTTGGCAGCATTGCGGATAATCACGTCGGCGGCTGGCATGGCTACCGCGCGGCGAAAGCGGCGCTCAATATGATGATCCGCAATTTCGCCATTGAGCTGAAGCTGAAAACCCCCACGGCGATTGTCATTGGCCTGCACCCCGGCACGGTGGAAACCGCCCTGTCGGCGCCTTTCCGCGGCATGGTCAAGCACGAGGTCTTCACCCCTGAAACCGCCGCCGGGCATTTGCTTTCGGTCATCAACCGGGCGGGGGCTGAAGATTCCGGCCATCAACTGGCCTGGGACGGGCAAGTGATCGCCGGTTGAAATCACGATTGATCCTGCGCCGGGATGGGGTAAGCTTGCCCAATGACATGAGGAGGTTTTGATGAAATTACTGCGACTGGGCAAGGCCGGACACGAGGTTCCCGCGGCGCTGGATGACAATGGCATTTACCGTGATCTGCGCGGGCATATCGATGACATCACCCCTGACGTGATGGCGCTGGATCGACTTGAAGCACTGAAAGCGATCGACCTGTCGCGATTGCCGGAAATCCCTCATGGTGGCCGCATCGCCTGCCCTGTCAGCGACGTGCCGAATTTCTTTTGCGTCGGGCTGAATTACGCCCGCCACGCTGATGAAACCGGCATGGCGCGGCCGACGGAACCGATCCTGTTCTCGAAAGCCAGCTCTGCCCTTTCCGCCCCCAATGATGACGTCATGATCCCCCAAGGTTCGACCAAATCCGACTGGGAGGTCGAGCTGGGGGTGGTGATTGGTCGCGAGGCCAGCCATGTGACGGAAGCCGACGCGCTGTCTTATGTGGCGGGGTATTGCGCCATCAATGATCTGTCGGAACGGGAGTTTCAGATCGAACGCGGGGGGCAATGGATCAAGGGCAAATCTGCCGCGGGCTTTGGCCCCGTCGGGCCATGGATCGCCACCGCCGATGAAATCAAGGACCCGCAAAACCTCGCCCTCTGGTGCGAGCTGAACGGCGAAATGCGGCAAAACTCACGCACCGATGACATGATCTTTAGCGTCGCTGAAATCATCAGTTACATGTCACGTTTCATGACCTTGCGCGTCGGCGATATCATCGCCACCGGCACGCCGGAAGGGGTTGGCATGGGCCAGTCCCCCCAGGTCTTCCTCCGCTCAGGCGATGTGCTGCGGCTTGGCGTTGAAGGGCTGGGGGAACAGACCCAGCGCTTCCGCCAAGCTCCGGCCTAGTTGGCCACCAGCGTGGTGGTGCCACTGCTGGCCGCCTGAAGATTGCCATTGGCGGTATCGGTGATATTGACCCCGCCGATAGCGGCATGGGCATTGCCATTCTTCAGCAGCTGGAAATCCACCGTCGCTGTCGTGTTGACGGAGCCATGGTTATCCGCCGTGCATTGCGATGAACCGGTGCAGGTGAAACTGCTGACGGTATCAGCAATAGAGCAACCGCCAACAGTGCTGCAATCACTGCCGGTGCCAAAATTCGTTGACCCGCGTGAGGTAAAGGCCCCCGACGCGTTCGAGGCACTGCCCAGCGAATGGTTCGAGAATGTCCCCCAGGTCAGGCTTTCGATCGTGCGGTTGGTGTAATCCACCGACACTTTGATGTTGCCTGTCCAGGAACCGCCGCCATTGGCGGTGGTGAGGGCAATGTTCTCCCGCTGGTAACTGCCGGAGCCTGACGACAGATTGGTGTAGAGGTCATTCCAGCTGGCGTATTCATCATAGGTCTGGCTATCGATGGTATGGGCGCCACCGGAATAGGCATAGGCGGCAATGGTTTCGGTATCGGCAGAGGACACAAAGCTCGTGCAATAGGAGCCGGTGCAATCATCCGCCGCGGTCAGCACATAATAGGTGGTGGTGGTTTCGCCATCTTTGGTGGAGGTCAGGGAGAAGGATTTTTCGCCCGATTCACCTGGCGTGCCAGAGATCCGCGCCTGGCCATTGGTGAGGTCAGATAGCGTCAACCATGACGGCAGGTCAGCACCGGTCACCGTCGCGCCAGTCTGGCCGAAATCAACGGTCTTGGTAAAGGCAGTGCCTTCCGTCGCGCTGAGGGCTGATGTCGTTTTCGTCAACGTGGTGCCGACATCCTGAACATTAATGGTCAGCGGCAGGGTGGAGACCGCGCCCGCGCTGTCCGTCACCTCGATCTGGACGGTGTAGCTCGACTGGCTTTCGGCTGAAAGCTCTGAGCCGCCATTGAGGATGAGTTGATTGCCGCGCAATTCAAACAAGCCCGAGGCATCACTGGACAAGGCAAAACTATGGGTGTTGGTGCTGTCCTGATCGGTCGCCCCCAATTCCCCCACCACCAGATCCTGGGCTTTCTGATAGCGGTATTTCATGCTGAAATTCTTCAGCCCCGGGGCTTTTGAACGGGTAGATGCGCTGCCCGCCTTGTCACGGCCACCGGCAAAATATTTGATGCTGTCGAGTTGCTCTGTCACCGTGGTGGTGCGGTCAATGGTTTTCCAATTGGATTTTTCAGTGACGTCATAGGCATCTTCGGTGGAGGTGCCGTCAACAATACTGCGCACGCCAAAATAGACTTTATCGGGGCAACCTGAGCTGCCATTGGAGCAAATGTCGTTTGAGGATTTGACCCGCGCGCTCCATATAATGGTGCCGCCATCGGTGCCATCATAACTGCTCAATCCCGCGTCATTGGCCAGATCAATCGTCTGGTGAATATAGGTTTTCTGGGGGCCGGGGTAATAAATGGGGCTGTCAATATATTCCGTCAGCGATTCATCAAGATAACGATCGCAGCGTTCGCCGTTGTTATTCACGCGGGTG
>JAGWAQ010000123.1 GCA_021296375.1 Alphaproteobacteria bacterium | reverse complement strand
TATCGCCACTTCCTTGGTTGTTCCAGGGCATATTTACTCTCCGGTTAAGAACTTCACCACGCCTGATCGCGTGATTACTGTTACAATCTATCTTGTAATATCAATTGTCATCTACATATTTGTATCACCAATGCCATTTTCAAGGATGATGATGGCATTTCGGCACCTGAAGACGTTAATAATATCCGCAATAATTTCCGCGGTAATATCGGCAATAATTTCCGCGGTAATATTTGCTGTGAATATCCACCGTATCGGCAACCTTTTGTGAAGGCAAAACCCCATGACCAGCTCATTAACCGAAGACATGATTCTTGATGCCCTTAAAAACGTTTCTGTTGAGGGCAGTGTCATTGACCTGGTGGCCACGGGCCATGTCTCCGGGGTTGTCATTAAAGATGGCAATATCGGCTTCAGCCTTGAGGTTGACCCGGAAGATGCCGAAGCGATCCAGCCGCTCCGCATCGCCGCCGAGCAAGCTGTCATGAAAATCCCCGGGGTGCTGAGCGCAACCGCCATGCTGACCGCCCATAAAAAACCTGAACCCCAACAACAGCCGCAAGCCGGGGGCGCCTCAAGCCAGGGCGTCATGCATCAGCCCGCGCGTCATATTATCGCCGTGGCCTCGGGCAAGGGCGGGGTCGGTAAATCCACCACCGCCATCAACCTTGCGCTCGCCATTAAAGCGATGGGAATGAAGGTCGGGGTGCTGGATGCTGATATTTACGGCCCTTCCCTGCCGCGTCTGACCGGCGTTAACCAGAAACCCGAAGCCGAAAACAACAAGCTGATCCCGCTTGAAGCCTTTGGCATGAAAGTCATGTCCATCGGGTTTCTGATGGACGAGGCCGCCCCCACCATCTGGCGGGGGCCAATGGTCATGTCGGCGCTTGAGCAAATGCTGAAAGACGTCGCCTGGGGTGATCTTGATGTGCTGGTGATCGACATGCCGCCAGGCACGGGTGACGCGCAACTGACCTTGTCGCAACGGGCGAAACTGTCCGGCGCGGTGATTGTCTCAACCCCGCAAGACCTGGCCCTGATCGACGCCCGCAAAGGGCTGAACATGTTCCTGAAAGTGGGCGTGCCGGTGCTGGGTATTGTTGAGAACATGAGCTATTTTGTCTGCCCGTCCTGTGGCGACACTTCCCATATCTTTGGCCATGGCGGGGCGGAAACCGAGGCGCAGCGGCTGAGCGTGCCGTTCCTCGGGAAGATCCCGCTGGAAATGGATATTCGCGCCCATTCCGACGCCGGCACACCGATCGTCGCCAGCCAGCCCGACAGCCCCCATGCCAAAGCCTATCAGGACATTGCCAAAATCGTCATGGAACGCCTGCCGCAAGAAGAGCGCGCGGCGCCATCCATCACCATAAATTAAACTCGGGTAATTAAACTCCGGGTAATTAAACTCGGGGTAATTATCCGGCTTTAGCGGCGCGTCAGGCGCACGAAAGCATGGGCGGGGGTATCGCCGTCGGCGGGGCGATCGTCGCGGCGGGTTTCCTGCCAGTCCGCGGCGTTGAGTTCAGGGAACAGCGCGCCGCCGTCAGGGGCCAGATCAATCTCTGTTAAGTCAATCGCATCGGTGCGATCAAGGAACGCCGCGTATATATCGCCGCCCCCGAAGATAATGATCTCCTCCACGCGATCCTGATCAGCGTCAATCCAGTCCGCCGCCATCCGCAAGGCATCTTCGGTGGTGCTGGCGGTCAAGACGCCATCCGCCGACCAGCCCTGCTGGCGCGTCAGCACAATATTGGCCCGCCCGGGCAATGGCCGCCCGATCGATTCAAACGTCCGCCGCCCCATGATCAACGGCCGCCCCATGGTCAGGGCCTTGACCCGCGGCAGATCCCCCGGCAGATGCCAGAGCAGTTTTTCACCATCACCAATAACCCGATTGCGGGCCATGGCCACCACGGCCAGCACAGGGTATCGCGGGGGATTGCTCATCGTCATCTCCTCCTAGACGGAAACTTTACCCGCGATATGCGGATGAGGGTCATAGCCCGTGATGCGGAAATGATCTTCCGTGAACTGGTCCAGCTCATCGGGCGGATTGACCAGCTCGAGTTGCGGCAGGGCGCGGGGTTCACGGGACAATTGTTCACGCGCCGCGTCAAGGTGGTTGAGATAGAGATGCGCGTCCCCCATGGTATGGACGAAATCCCCCACCTCAAGCCCCGCCACATGAGCGACCATATGGGTCAGCATAGCGTAGGAGGCGATATTGAACGGCACCCCGAGAAAGACATCGGCGCTGCGCTGATAAAGCTGGCAGGACAAGCGGCCTTTGGCGACATAGAACTGGAACAGGCTGTGGCATGGCGGCAGGGCCATCTCCCCCACATCGGCAGGGTTCCAGGCCGAAACCATCAGGCGACGGGAATCCGGGTTGGTTTTCAGCATCGCCATGACATCGGCTATCTGGTCAATTTCCCGCCCGTCAGGGGCCTCCCAGCGGCGCCATTGCTTGCCATAAACCGGCCCAAGGTCGCCGTTTTCATCGGCCCATTCATCCCAGATGCGGACGCCATTGTTCTTCAGATAGGTGATGTTGGTGTCGCCGTTCAGAAACCAGATCAGCTCATGGATGATGGATTTGAGATGCAGCTTCTTGGTGGTGACAAGGGGAAACCCCGCCGTCAGGTCATAGCGGCTTTGCCAACCGAAAACCGATTTCGTGCCGGTGCCGGTGCGGTCGGCCTTTTCATCCCCGTGGGTGAGGATATGCTGCAGAAGATCAAGATAAGGGCGCATCGCGAAAACCTGTATCGGAACATTTGCCGGAACATTAGGGTGAACAGAAACCCAAGTCTATATCCTTGCGGCGGCGGCTTCCAGCGCTAATCCATCACGGCGAGGCGGAAACATGATCGTAAACCTTGGTTTTTCTTCAACCTTGGTTTTTCTTCAACCTTGGTTTTTTTTCTCAAAGCGGCTATGATAGGCGGTGCCGGTCGCACCGGCTATGACGATAAACGCATTGTGGAATAAGCAGGACGGACCCGGGGGCAGTGCCCGGCGCCTCCACCATCATCAGCACCGGTTGGCCTTGGCCACCAGTCGAATTATGGGGGCGAGCCAGGATCGACGTATGTGGTAAAGGCAATGTTTTCGTTCGGCATGGTACCACCGATATCGGGCCATCGAGTAGTTGCAAATGACAACAATGCTCCGGTTGCAGTTGCTGCCTAACGGCGGTTGCTAAAACCAATTTAAAGTCCAGTGAGTTGAGCCTTGCTGGCGGGGTTTTGGGCGCACCTGGCAACAGAAGCGTCCTCCTTCACTTGTCAGAAGGTTACCCTTGTCAGAAGGTTAAGCAGGTGGCATGATAACTTTGCCGCTTGGGGGATATGATGAGCGACGACGACACTAATTTTACGCCACAAATCAATTACGAACTGCTGGTTGAATCCGCGCTTCGTACGGTGGTGCGCTCTTCGCTCAAGATCGCCGAACAGAACGGCCTGCCGGGCAATGCCCATTTCTACATCACTTTCCTGACGGAATACCCCGGGGTCAATATCCCGAAACGCCTGAAAGACAGCCATCCTGAACGGATGACGATTATTCTTCAGCACCAGTTCTGGGACCTTGATGTCCGCAAGGATGATTTCACCGTCTCCCTTTCCTTTGGGGGGAAGCGCGAAACCCTGACCGTGCCGTTCATGGCGGTGATCGACTTCAATGACCCGTCGGTGGGCTTTGGGCTGCAATTCGCGCTCGAATCAAATGATGATGATGACGTCATTGACGAAGGCGAAACCCTGCCTGAAGGCGTTGATGTCACCACCGAAAAAGCTGCGCCTGTCAGCGCTGATGTCGTCTCGCTCGACACGTTCCGCAAGAAAACCTGACCACCAACCACCACCCTTGATCGCATGAGGTTCCGCGATGAGCTTTTCCTATTCCCCTATGTTTCCGACAAAGGCCCCTGACACGGAATGGGAAAAAATCACCAGTGATCATGTCGAGGTGGTGAAGCTTGGCGAAGACGAATTTCTGAAAGTTGCGCCGGAGGGGCTGACCTTGCTGGCGGAAACCGCCTTCAAGAATATCTCGCACCTGCTCCGCACCGGGCATCTGAAGCAATTGCGCGCCATCCTTGATGACCCTGAAGCCACCCGCAATGACCGCTTTGTTGCCCTTGAAATGCTGAAGAACGCCGTTATCGCGGCCGATCAAGTCCTGCCGATGTGCCAGGATACCGGCACCGCCATTATTTCCGGCACCCGCGGTGAACATGTGCTGACCGGCGGCGGTGATGCCGAGGCCCTGTCGCGCGGCGTGTACAACACCTACCAGAACAGCAACCTGCGCTACTCGCAACTGGCGCCGCTCACCATGTTTGACGAGGTGAACACCAAAACCAACCTGCCGGCGCAGATTGATCTCTATGCCGGCAAAGGCATGGAATACAACCTGACCTTCATCCAGAAAGGCGGCGGCTCGGCCAATAAATCTTTCCTGCACCAGCAGACGAAAGCCTTGCTTAACCCCGAAGGGCTGCGCGGTTTTATCGATGGCGCGATCCGTTCTCTGGGGACAGCCGCCTGCCCGCCTTATCACCTCGCCATTGTCATTGGCGGGACATCTGCTGAAACCACCATGAAGACCGTCAAGCAAGCGTCGATCCGGGCGCTCGACAGCCTGCCGACCGAAGGCAGCGCGCTCGGCCATGCTTTCCGTGACCTCGAATGGGAAGAGGAAATCCTCAAGATGACGCGGGAAATGGGCATCGGCGCGCAGTTTGGCGGCAAGTATTTCTGCCATGACGTGCGGGTTATCCGCCTGCCGCGCCATGGCGCGTCCTGCCCGGTCGGGATTGGCGTCAGCTGTTCGGCTGACCGCCAGGCAATGGCGAAAATCACCCGTGATGGTATTTTCGTTGAAAAGCTTGAACATGATCCGGCGCAATTCCTGCCTGATGTCACGACAGATGACGATGGTGATGACGCCGTCAATATCGACCTTAATCAACCGATGGCGGATATCCTCACAACCTTGAGCCAGTATCCCGTCAAGACGCGGCTTAATCTTTCAGGGGTCTTGATCGTGGCGCGCGATATTGCCCATGCCAAATTGCTTGACGTGCTGGAGCGCGATGGCGCCCTGCCCGATTATTTCAAGAACCACCCTGTGTATTTCGCTCGCCCCCCCAAAACGCCCGAAGGCGTTGCGTCAGGAAGTTTCGGGCCAACCACCGCGGGCCGCATGGACGCCTATGTCGAGCGCTTCCAGGCGGCGGGCGGCTCC
>JAGWAQ010000122.1 GCA_021296375.1 Alphaproteobacteria bacterium | reverse complement strand
CACGGGCGATGACCGAATCAAGTTCTTCGAATAGATTTCTCAGCATGGTGTCGTCGCTGTTCAGCAGGTTTATTCAGCAGGTCTGTTCAGCGGGGCTATTCTGCGGGTCTGTTCAGCGGGGCCCATCGAGGCGCCCGTCAATGAGGCCGAAGTCCCCCCACTTCATGTGCCGGTCTTATACCATGATCTGGGGCAATCTTCATGTTTTTTCAAGAGATAACCCCCCTTCGGGATGTGCTTTATCTTGGAATTTTCGCGCGCATAAGATATACAGCGATTTGCTCTTTAAAAACATGGGATGGATCCGATGCCTGAAGTGATCATCAACGGCCCCGAAGGTCGCCTGGAAGCGCGGTATATGCCTGCGGCAGACCCGACGGCACCACTCGCGCTTATTCTGCATCCAGAACCCAATCGCGGCGGCAATATGAACAACCGCGTGTCGCTGGCCATGTACAAGCATTTTCAGGACCGCGGCTTCCATGTCATGCGCTTTAATTTCCGCGGGGTGGGGCGTTCAAAGGGAGTTTACAACAACGGCGAGGGCGAGCTGTCCGATGCCGCCACCGCGCTGGACTGGATCGAAGCGCAATGCCCGAGCGCGCGATCCTGCTGGGTGGCGGGGTTTTCCTTCGGTGCCTGGATCGGCATGCAGCTGATGATGCGCCGCCCTGAAATTGTAGGTTTTGTGGCCGTCACCCCGCCAGCGGCGGATAAAGATTTCACCTTCCTGGCGCCCGGCCCGTCTTCGGGCGTCATCCTCCATGGTGAGGCCGATAGCGTTGTTCCGGCGGAAACCGTGAGCAAGCTGGTGGACCGCATCCAGACCCAGAAAGGCGTTGAGGTTGACCTGCGCTTTGTGCCTGAAGCCAACCATTTCTTCTCAAGTCATCTTGATGAGCTGATGGCGGAAATGGGCGACTACCTGAGCAAAGCCGCGCCTGATTCCGACAAGCCGCTCGACCCGATGTAAATAAGGGAACCCCTGTTATGACGCCGCAATCTGACTTTATCCGCATCATCACCGAACGGGGCTATATGCATCAGGCCACCAGCCTTGAAGGGCTGGATGAGGCGGCGGCCGAAACCTGCCTGCCGGCATATATCGGTTTTGACTGCACCGCCGACAGCCTGCATGTCGGCTCGCTTGTTCAAATCATGATGCTGCGGATTCTTCAGCAATGCGGCCATAAACCGATTGTCCTGATGGGCGGCGGCACCACCAAGGTCGGTGACCCTTCTGGCAAGGACAGCCAGCGCCCGTTGCTGTCTGACCACGATATCGAAAACAACAAAAACGGCATCCGCAAGGTGTTTGAAAAATACCTGACTTTCGGGGATGGCCCCAGTGATGCCATCATGGTGGATAACGCCGAATGGCTTGACCAGCTCGGGTATATTTCCTTCCTGCGGGATTACGGCGTGCATTTTTCCATCAACCGCATGCTGTCCATGGACAGCGTTAAACTGCGGCTTGATCGCGAACAACCGATGAGCTTTCTTGAGTTCAATTACTCCATCCTTCAAGCCTATGACTTCATGGAATTGCGCCGCCGTTACGGCTGTGTCCTGCAGATGGGCGGCTCCGACCAATGGGGCAATATCGTCACCGGTGTTGACCTGACTCGACGTGTCGACCAGCAGGAAGTCTTTGGCCTGACCTCGCCTCTCATCACCACGGCGTCGGGCGCCAAGATGGGCAAATCCGCGCAAGGCGCCATCTGGCTCAATAGAGAAAAACTGCCGGTATGGGATTTCTGGCAGTTCTGGCGCAACACCGAAGATGGCGATATCGGCCGCTTCCTGCGCCTGTTCACGGAACTGCCGCTGGCGGAAATTGAACGTCTTGAGCAGCTTCAGGGCAGTGAGATCAATGACGCCAAAATCATCCTCGCCAATGAAGCCACCGCCCTTTGCCATTCGCCGGAAGAAGCGGCGGAAGCGGCGGCGACCGCCGCCAAGGCGTTCGGTGATGGCGGCAATGCCGCCGGCCTGCCTGAAGTCAGTTGCGGTTCCGCTGAGATGAGCTTTATCGATGCCTTGAAAACCGCCGGGCTGGTGGCCTCAAACGGGGAGGCCCGGCGGCTGATCCGTGGCGGCGGCGCCCGCCTCAATGATGTTGCGGTGCAGGATGAAGACCATCAGGTGACGACGGCTGATTTTGACGCCGACGGCAAGGCCAAACTGTCTTCGGGCAAGAAACGCCACGTTATCCTGAAACTGACCTGATCCCGAAACTGTTCTGATCCTGAAACTGGCCTGATCCCGAAACGGACACCGGCAGGTTTAAGGCGTGCTGATGTTTGCGGTGGAATTGTCGGGGCCGATCAAGCGTTCGCGTTCACGGCTGATCCAGTTCGGGCTGAAGACATCACGGAACACCCCGGGCACAATGCTGGACAGGTTAATGCTGCTTTCAGGTTCGGCGATTGGCCCGTCGATGGTGAATTGCGTCACCAGCAGGCCCGAATTATCCACCCCGGTCAGAATCTCACTCACCAGCGGCACCTTGCCCAAAAGTTTGGTGATGCCATAGATCGGCAGCAACGCCCCGCTGACCTCAAGCTCTTTGGTTTCCGTGTCGATCACCCCCACCAGATCCACCGCCAGGGCATCACCCGTCGAACGGGCGCTGTGAATGATCTGCTTGTTGCCAAGGGTTTCCACTTTTGCATGGCCAAGGTTGAAATGAGTGCCGTCACCTTCGATCAGGGAATACATGCCCGCCAGGCTCAACACCGACATCATCCGCACGGCGGTAGGGGCTTCGATCACCCGGAAATCCTCAAGTTCAAAATTGATTACCGAGCGGGTTTCATCATCAGGGAAAAATTCCGCCACCATGTAAAGCTTGCCGCCACGGATGGCGTCGATAACATTCAGCGTCTTCAACACCTGACCGGCGTTATTGGACCGCAGCACAAGCAAGTTCCCCCCCAGTTCTGATGGCGACAGGGAGATCGAGGCTTCCGCCCCGCCGATCAATCCGCGCCCTTCCATCAGGTCCTGGCCGCCGCCGAACATCGCCGTCATGGTGCCTTCGCGCATGAACGGCTCGCCATCAAAAAACAGCGTGCCAAGGAAAGTCGCCTGGCCGGTGCCGTCTTCCGCCGTGGTCAGCCCGACATTGCCCGACAAGGACATTTGCTGGTCCACCACAATGCGATTGGCGGTCAGGTCCACCACAAGGGAAATCCCCTCCCCCGGGCTTTCTTCGCGCCGCAGCGGGGTTAAGTCAATGACATGGGCATCGGCGGAAATATTGAGAACATTGTTTTCGTCATATTCCATGGTGATTTGATTAATGTCATTTCCGGGCCAGCCGACATGGCCAAAATACGCCCCCAGAAACTGGCCGCTTTCATCAAAGGACATATGGCCATCGGCACTCAGAAATTCACTTTCAAGAGAGATATCGCTGATCTTGGAAAACAGCCCGTTCCTGAGCATGAAACTGGCCTTCAGAAGGGCCGGTTCCGTCGGCAGCTTGACCAATCCAAAGCGGTCAAGATTGATGCCGGTGCCGGTCAGGTCAATTTCGACATCGACCAGGGTTTCATCAGAAACCGGTGGCCGGGACACATGGATAATGCCGCCGGTATCCCCACTCAAATCAAGCCCGGATTTATCCTTGATCAAGGTCGTCATGGCTTCGCTCGGGTCAATATTCAACATGACATCGAGGGTTTTTTCCGGCGTGTAAATCAAGCTCATGACCGTTTCGGCGCCATTGAGCTTGCCGCGCCCGGCGATATTCACCCGCCCGCTTGAAACCAGCATATCAATATTGGCTGCGGTTAGCGCCAGCCCTTCCGGCAATCCCGTGATGCCGGCATCAATGACGCTTGCCGACAGGTTAACATCCATCCCGCCGGTATCCTCAATCGTTTGATTATCGCTCGGGATCACCCATTTTATGGACATCGAGGCGTCGATATCCCCCGTTGCCGTGGTGATGGGGAACCCGACCTCTTTCAGGAGATCAAGCCTCGGGTGATTGACCAGCCGCAAGGCGCCACCGAAATCCCCATTCGCCAGCACCGCCACATCAGCAACCGGCCCCGCTTCGTTCTTGCGGATGATGATGCGCGAACCCGCCACATCAAGACCATCCAGCGTGCCGGTTTCCAGATCAGCCCGCAGGTAAGAGCTTTCAAACGTCAAGGGGGCGTTGACTTGAGTGATCGGCGGCATGCCAGCGATATAGGTCAGCCCGGAATTAACCAGCCGCGCCTTGCCATCAAGATAAATCACCTGGGGCGGGGTATCCCGCGGAATATCGATACCGGCGTTCATGGACAGGCCGTTGATCTGGCCATCATGAATGCGGCGGGCGATCCATTGGCGGGTTTTCGGGCGGATGCTTGCGGGCCAAAGATCGACGAACAGGTTTTTGTCGATCTGTTCCGCCTTGACGCTGATGTCAAACCGGTGCGGATGCCAATCCGGCTCAAGGGCGATCTTCGCCACCATCGCCATTTGCCCAAGGTGGCGGGCGTCGATCGCACCGCGGCTGATGCTCAGGATATTGCCATCAAGGGTTGTCCGGAATTCAATCCCTTCCAGCTCGATCCGCTCATCGCTTGAGGTCGAGACAAGACTGGCGTTACGCAACAGCAGATCCGCCGCCGCGTGTTCAATAATGCCTTTTGAGCCGATCGACAGCTCGAGCCGCGCCCCGAGGGAACCGCGCAGGTTTTCAATCGAGGCAAAGCTGGTGTTCAACTCAATCCCCCGCAATTCCGACACAAGATCAAAAGTCGTCAGCTCAAATACATTGCGGTTCCGGTCGAGCGAGCCGACGGTATCCAGCCCCAGCGACAAGACCTGCCCGCCACCCAGCGTTTCCCTGACTTTCGTGCGCAGCTGATTGCGTTCGTTTTCAGGCCAGAGCGACATCAGGCGTTCAAACGGCAGATCACTGCCGCGCAGCTTGGCGATCACCAATGGCGAGCTGCTGAGAGGTTGCCGAACCTGCCCCGTGAAATTGACTTTACCAGGGCGCAACGACGCCGGATTGACCGTCGCCATGTCAAAATTGGAAATCGTCAACAGGTCCTGAACGGCGTCGTAAGCAAACAGCAGCGAGGCATTGCTGAACGCGACATTCCCCAAGCCCGGCAAATCGGTTTCGCCGGCGCCGGTGGTCAAATCCCCCGACAAGGCCACGATCTTGCGGTCGACCACCGAAAGCGTGACGCGGCCATCAATCAGGCCAATCTTGCTGATTTCCGGCACATTCAGCCGCAGATAGCGATAAATATTTTCCATATT
>JAGWAQ010000121.1:13443-15893 GCA_021296375.1 Alphaproteobacteria bacterium | reverse complement strand
AAACACACTGTGAAGGGTTATCTGGCCGCGCGTCAACGCTGACATGGACATGGTTTGTCCTGCTGGCGACCCGGCATGTGAAGAGGGGGCAGGGAAACGGGGGGGATGCCGTTGGGTCTATTTCGGCAAGAGCGCGGCGGCTTCAGCGGCAAAATAGGTCAGGATTCCGCGCGCGCCAGCACGCCGGAAGCTCATCAGGCTTTCCATCATGACACGGGAGCGGTCAATCCCCCCCATCGCCGCGGCGGCTTCGATCATGGCGTATTCACCGCTGACTTGATAGGCGAACACCGGCAGGTCAAAATTCTCCGCCGCCTTGCTGACTATATCGAGATACGGCATCCCCGGCTTGACCATGATGAAATCAGCCCCTTCATCAACATCAAGGGCAATCTCGCGCATCGCTTCACGGCTGTTGGCGGGGTCCATCTGATAGGTGTCCTTGCCGACAGTGGCGGCGGTCTGTCCGGCGCCGACGGCATCACGGAAAGGGCCGTAAAAGCCGGAGGCGTATTTCGCCGCGTAGGACATGATCAAGACATGGTGATGACCGGCATCATCGAGCGCTGAACGGATCGCGCCAATGCGGCCATCCATCATATCCGAAGGGGCGATGACCGTGGTGCCAGCGTCCGCCTGAACCACCGCCTGGCGGCACAGCATGGCGACGGTGGCATCATTGACAACTTCGCCATCACGGATCATGCCGTCATGGCCGCTGGTGGTGAACGGGTCAAGGGCGACATCGGTAATAACGCCAAGGTCAGGCACCGCCGCGCGCTCCGCCGCCGTCGCCCGGCAAACAAGATTGCCCCCATCGCCGGACAAGGTGCCGTCGTCATCCTTGTCTTCGGGGTTGATGCGGGGGAAAATCGCGATCGCCGGTATCCCCAGATCAGCGGCGAGCCGGGCGTTTTCCACCAGGCCATCAATCGAATGACGGGCCACCCCGGGCAGGGTGGCGACAGGTTCCGCCGCGCCGCCACCTTCGCGCACGAACAGCGGCCAGATCAGCGCGTCGCGGGTCAGCTGGGTTTCCTTCATCATGCGGCGCGACCAGTTGTTCAGCCGTGGGCGGCGCATCCGTACAGCGGGGAAAGCCCCGTTTGATGGGTGTTTTGTCGTCATGGCCGCATATTCGCATAGCCCCGCCCCAAAGATCAAACATGAAAATGACATTATTCTGCGGTAGTTTGTCCTGCAAAGAGGATAGCGCCGAGAGATCAGGCAGAAAGATCGGGCCGAGAGATAGGGCTGAAAGATCAGGCTGAGGAAAACTCTGGCCTAGCCTCTTCTCACGCCTGCATGAATACAGTATATCAAAGTATGACCAACGACACCGACCTCATTATCTCCCGCGTTGACGGCCGCACCGGCCGGTTGATCATCAATAGACCGAAAGCGCTCAACGCCCTGTCGAAAGAGATGTGCGCGATCATGAATGACAGGCTCATTGCCTGGGCCGCTGACAGGGCGATTGATCGGGTGGTGATCACGGCAAGCGAAGGCCGGGCGTTTTGCGCAGGTGGTGATGTGCGCTCGATCAATGCGCTGATCCTTGAAGATGTTCGCCACGCTGATGATTATTTTCGCGTCGAATACATTACCCACAGTATCCTTGATACTTACCCGAAACCGGTAATCTCGCTCGCCGACGGGCTGACCATGGGGGCCGGGGCGGGGGTGCTGCTGCACGCGTCCCATCCGGTGATCACCGACGCCATGGATTTTGCCATGCCCGAAACGGCGATCGGTCTTTTCCCTGATGTCGCCGCCTCGATTTTTCTGCGGCGGGCGCCCGCGGCGGCGGGGCTGATGATGGGGATGACAGGCTGGCGGATTGGCGGCGGCGATATGCTGGCCCTCGGGATCACGGACCGCGGGGTCGCGTCTGCTGATGCCGATCGCTTGTGTGATGCGATTGTCGCGCTTGATGATAACGCCGGGCTTGATGATCTGCTGGACAGCTATTCACGAGAGATGCCTGACACGCCGGTTGTTGTCGCGCTCGACTGGATCAATGGCCATTTCAGCAAGGCTTCCCCTGCCGCCATTCGCTCAAGCCTTGAGGGTGATGACCACGCGATGGCAGAAAAGCTGCGCCTTGCGCTGGATACGCGGTCGCCCCTATCGATTGCCGTCACTCATGAATTGCTGACAAATGAGGCCCATCATTCGGCCAGTATAAGGGAGGCTATCCAGCTTGATTACGCCCTGGCCTGCCGGATTTGCCGCTATCCTGATTTCATCGAAGGGGTGCGGGCGCTGCTGATCGACAAGGACAACGCCCCGTCCTGGATGCACCGCCGCCTTGATGATGTTGCCGCCGAGACCATCGCCGCGATTTTTGCCGAAGACGACCGCCCGCGGTTTGATCTTCCGGCGGATTATATCCCACTAATGACCACTCGAGTTAGGTTACGGTATACCCCATGTTGCTGAGGCGCTAT
>JAGWAQ010000121.1:0-13121 GCA_021296375.1 Alphaproteobacteria bacterium | reverse complement strand
TATCATATCCAGTGGAAATTCCGTGATGAAGTGCGGCCACGTTTCGGCATCATGCGGGGGCGTGAGTTCCTGATGAAAGACGCCTATTCCTTCAGCCTTGATGCCGAAAGCGCAAAGGCCGAATACAACAAGATGTTCGTGTCCTACCTGCTGACGTTCAAGCGGCTTGGCCTGACCGCCATTCCGATGGAAGCGGACACCGGCCCGATTGGCGGGGATTCCAGCCATGAGTTCATCATCCTCGCTGAAACCGGCGAAAGCGAAGTCTTCTGCCACAAGGATTGGATGGGCCGCAGTCTTGAGGCGGGGGATATTGATTATGACAGTGACCTGCAGCCGATTGTCGATAATTTCACCAATCTTTACGCCGCCACTGACGAAAAGCATGACGCCGCCACCTGCGGTGTCCCCCCTGAAGACATGATCAACACCCGCGGGAATGAAGTCGGGCATATTTTCTATTTCGGCGATAAATAATCATCCCCCATGGGCGCAACGGTTGCTGATGAAAGCGGCGGCCTTGTGCCGGTGCATATGGGGTCCTATGGTATTGGCGTGTCGCGTTTGGTGGGCGGCATCATCGAAGCCAGCCATGACGACAAGGGCATCATCTGGCCTGATGCGGTGGCGCCGTTTGACGTCGCGGTCATTAACCTCAAGCCCGGGGATGAGACGTGCGACGCGATGGCCAATGATCTTTATGAAAAGCTCAAGAACGCCGGCAAGGACGTGCTTTACGATGACACCAATGATCGCCCTGGCGCGAAAATGGCCAGCATGGACCTGATCGGGATTCCCCAGCAGATCATTATCGGCCCCCGTATTGCCGCTGAAGGTCTGGTGGAATGGAAGCAGCGCCGTTCCGGTGAAAGCCAGCACATGTCGCCGCAAGCGGCACTTGATGCTATTTTAGGTTAACACCGGCTTCGGGTTAACCTTAGGGCACGCCCCGGTTTGAAAGGCCCCCCGAATGGAAAGGCCCCCCGAATTGAAAAGCTTGGCTTTGAAAGGACACCAACAATGAAAATCTTCACCCCCGTCGAACGAATGCTGGCGATGCGCTATATGCGGTCGCGCCGGTCCGAGGGGTTCATCTCGGTGATCGCATGGTTTTCCTTGTTGGGGATCGCGCTTGGGGTGGCGACGCTGATTATTGTCATGTCGGTGATGAACGGCTTTCGGGTTGAGCTGGTGGGGCGGATTCTGGGGCTTAATGGTCATCTGGCGGTGTATTCCAGTTCCGGCCGGGGGATCACGGATTTTGACCCATTGTCGGTCCGCATCGCGGGCATTCCCGGGGTGGTGGCGGTAACGCCGCAGGTTGAAGGTCAGGTGATGGCGGCCAGCAATGGCTTGACCACCGGCGCGGTGGTGCGCGGGGTGCGCTGGGCTGATCTGGCGGCGCGCAAGCCGCTGTGGTCGGCGCTTGATGAAACGGCGATCCAGAATTTCAAAACCGGCAAGCAAGTGTTGATGGGGCATCGGCTGGCGCAAACCATCGGGGTTGGCCCTGGCGACAGCATCACCCTTGTCGGGGCGCGGGGGCGGTCAACCCCCTTTGGCACCTTGCCGCAACGACGGACATTCAAGGTCGGCGGGGTGTTTGATGTCGGGATGTTTGAATACGACAAATCCTTTATCTTCATGCCGCTTGACGCGGCGCAATCCTTCTTCGGTTCTGATGACCGCGTGACGGCGCTTGAAATTTACGCCAGTGACCTGATCCTGACCGATGTCGTGCGCACCAACCTTACCCAGACGGTGCCGGGGTCCGTGCGTGTTAATGACTGGCGTGACCGCAACCGGTCCTTCCTGAATGCGCTGGCGGTGGAACGCAATGTGATGTTTTTGATCCTGACCCTGATTATTCTGGTGGCGGCGTTCAACATCATCTCGTCGATGATCATGCTGGTGCGATCCAAGAACAACGATATTGCCGTGTTGCGCGCCATGGGCGGCACCAGCGGCGGTGTCATGCGGGTGTTTTTCATGACCGGCGCCAGCATCGGGGTGGTCGGGACAGTGATCGGCACCTTGCTGGGGCTGGGCTTTTGCTGGAATATCGACGGCATCCGCATGATGATCGAAAACCTGACGGGGAGCGAGCTGTTCGCGGCGGAGATTTATTTCCTTTCGACCTTGCCGGCGGAAGTCAACCCCCGAGAGGTGTTCAGCGTTATCCTGATGGCCCTGACCCTGTCTTTTGCGGCATCAATTTACCCGGCATGGCGGGCCTCGCGCATCGCCCCGGCGGAGGCGCTTCGTTATGAGTGATCAGGATGTCATGAATGATCAGGTGATGCTGCGGCTCAATGATATTGAAAAATCCTTTCCCCAGGGCAAGACGCGACTGCAGGTGCTGAAAGGCGCCAGCCTTGATGTTCGCCCCGGGGAAATGGTGGCGCTGGTTGGTCCCAGCGGGTCGGGCAAATCGACCTTGCTGAATATCGCCGGGCTGCTGGAAAACCCTGATCGCGGCACGGTGATGGTCGGCGGCCAGCACACCGCCCGCCTGAAGTCTGGCGAACGCGCCCGCCTGCGCCGTAATGAAATTGGTTTTGTCTTTCAGTTTCATCGCCTGTTGCCTGAGTTTTCGGCGCGGGAAAACCTCTTGATCCCGCAAATGCTGGCGGATTTGCCGAGGGGCGAGGCGACGGATCGCGCCGATCAACTGCTCGCCATGGTGGGGCTTGCTGACCGCGCCCATCATCGCCCCGGCCAATTGTCAGGGGGGGAGCAGCAACGTGTCGCTATTGCCCGCGCTGTGTCGAATGCGCCGTCGGTGTTGCTGGCGGATGAACCGACGGGCAATCTTGACCCTGAAACCGCCGATGAGGTGTTCCGGCATTTGCGCCAGATCATCAAGACCACCCAGACGGCGGCCTTGATTGTCACCCATAACACCGAGCTGGCGAAATTGATGGATCGGGTGGTGACGATTCGTGGCGGCGAGATCACCCAGGGCTGATTTGCGCTCACGTCAGGCCGGAAAGTCTAGGGTTTTCAACCCTCAAATCTACGGTCTTGTCAGCGCCACCCCTGGCGGGTCAAATGGGGCATGTCCAGCCCGAATTTATTTGTTCATCTGAGGCTTCATTCGGCCTATTCCCTTGCGGAAGGCACGTTCCAGATCGGTGATTTGATCGGGGCGGTGTCGGCGCTTGAACAGCCGGCGGTTGCTGTCACGGACACGTTCAACACCTTTGCCGCGCTGGAGTTTTCGGATAAAGCCGCAAGCAAGGGCATCCAGCCGATTATTGGCGCCCAGATCACGCTTGCTGATGGCGACGACACCGCCGCAAGGGGGGAGGTCGTGGTGCTGGTCCAGAACGAGACCGGTTGGCTGAACCTGTCGCGATTGATTTCCGGCGCGCTGTTGGCAAGCGAAGATGTGCCTTCGGTGACAGTCGATCAGCTCAGGGCGCATCACGACGGGCTGATCCTGCTGACGGGCGGGGCCGCCAAAGGGTTTGTGGCGGGGGCGGTGGCCGATGGCCAGTTGCCCCTGGCGAAATCGCGGTTAAGCCAGCTCAATGAGATGATGCCCGGGCGGGTCTATGTTGAAATCCAGCGTCACGGCACGGCGCGGGAACATGCCTCGGAACAAGCCTTGATTAATCTGGCCTATGAGCTTGATGTCCCCCTTGTTGCCACCAATGACTGTTATTTTGCCAATCCTGATATGGCCCCCGCCCATGAAGTGCTGCTTTGCATTTCCCAGGGCATGACGCTGGCGCAGGATGATCGCCGCCGGGAAACTGATCATCATTACCTGAAATCCGCATCGGAAATGGCGGTGCTGTTCTCGGATTTGCCCGAAGCGCTCGACAATACCGTGGTGATCGCCAGGCGATGCGCCTTCAAGGTGGCGTCAAAAGACCCGATCCTGCCCGCGTTCCCCGTGCCTGATGGCGTGACGGAAGCGGACCATCTGCGTGATGAAGCGGTGAAGGGCCTGAAGAAACGTTTTGCCTCGCCGGGGTTTGAGGAGATTGCGGGAAACCCCGAGCAGGAAAAAATCTATTTCGATCGGCTGGAATTTGAACTGGGGATCATCAATCAGATGGGCTTTCCCGGGTATTTCCTGATCGTCGCGGATTTCATTGGCTGGTCAAAAGACAATGGTATTCCCGTTGGCCCCGGCCGCGGGTCCGGGGCGGGGTCACTGGTGGGGTATGCGCTCGGGATCACGGATCTTGACCCGATCCGCTGGGGGCTGTTGTTTGAACGCTTCCTGAACCCGGAACGGGTGTCGATGCCGGATTTCGATATTGATTTCTGCCAGGATCGCCGTGATGAGGTCATTACCTATGTGCAGCAATCATCACTTTCGGGTCCTTGCAGGCGCGTGCCGCCCTGCGTGATCTCGGGCGGGTGATGGATATGCCTTATCGGCAGGTTGACCGTATCGCCAAGCTTGTCCCCAGCAATCCCGCCAATCCTGTCACCCTGACCCAGGCGCTGAACGAAGAGGATGAGCTTAAGAAAGAGCGGGATTCCGATGAGCAAGTGGCGGAGCTTATCCGGGTGTCCTGCCAGCTCGAGGGGCTGTATCGCCACGCCTCGACCCACGCCGCCGGGCTGGTGATCGGGGATCGCCCCCTGCCGGAGCTGGTGCCGCTTTACCGTGACCCACGTTCCGATATGCCGGTCACGCAGTTCAACATGAAATGGGTGGAAAAAGCCGGGCTGGTGAAGTTTGATTTCCTTGGCCTGAAAACCCTGACGGTGCTGGAACAGACCCTGGCGTTGATCGCCCGCCGCGGCATTGAACTGACGCTTGATGACATTCCTCTTCAGGACGACAAGACGTTTGATATGCTGTCGCGGGGGGATACCGTCGGGGTGTTCCAGCTGGAATCAAGCGGCATGCGTGATGTCCTGCGGGGGCTGAAGCCTGACCGGTTTGAAGATATTATTGCGGTGGTGGCGCTGTACCGCCCGGGGCCGATGGAAAATATCCCCAATTATGTTGCCCGCAAACATGGCCAGGAAGAGGTCCATTACATGCACCCCTGGCTCGAGCCGGTGTTGTCGGAAACCTATGGCATCATGATTTATCAGGAGCAGGTCCAGCAGGCGGCGCAGGTGCTGGCGGGCTATACCCTTGGCGGGGCGGATATTCTGCGGCGCGCCATGGGGAAGAAAATTCAGGCGGAAATGGACGCCCAGCGCGAAACCTTTGTGGCCGGGGCGGCGGGCAATGACATTTCCCCCAAGCTGGCGTCTGATATTTTTGACCAGATCAACGCTTTTGCGGGCTACGGGTTCAACAAATCCCATGCCGCCGCCTATGCCCTGATCGCCTGGCAAACGGCTTGGCTGAAGGCCAATTACCCGGCGGAATTTCTGGCCGCATCCATGACCCTGGATGCCGGCAATACCGACAAGCTTTCGGTCTTCAAGCAGGATTGCGTGTCCCATGGAATCGCGATTCTTCCGCCTTGCGTCAACACGTCAGAAGCGCGATTTATCGTCGAGGAGGTCGATGGCGTCCTGGCGGTGCGTTACGCGCTGGGGGCGATCCGCAACGTCGGGATGGAGGCGATGGCGGCGCTGGTGACGGAACGGCAAGCCAACGGGCCGTTCGCATCTGTTGATGATTTTGCCGATCGGCTGGCGGGAAGCCTGTCCAAGCGATTTCTTGAAAACCTCATCAAAGCCGGGGCGTTTGACCGTCTGGTGAATAACCGCGCGCAGTTGCTGGCGGGGCTTGATGCCATTGTTGGCCATGGCCAGGCGGTGCGGCGGGAGAGGGAATCCGACCAGGAAAACCTGTTTGGCGGGGTGGCGGACACCCAGCTTAAAATTGTCCTGCCCAATGTGCCGGAGTCCGGCTCCAAGGATCGCCTTGACCACGAATTTTCAGCCCTTGGGCTTTATATCTCCGCCCATCCGCTTGATGATTACGCCGACCGGTTGCAGAGCCTTGGCGTCGTGTCCTCGGGTGAAATCGAGGCGGTGGTGCAGGAACGGGGGTCGGGGTGCCGGGTCAATTTGGCGGGGATTGTCACCAGCAAGCAGATCCGCACGTCCGCCCGTGGCAACCGGTTTGCCTTTGTGCAATTTACCGATCAGTCGGGGGTGTTTGAGGTGACGCTGTTTTCAGATGCTCTGAGCGCCGCCCGTGACCATCTGGATTCCGAGGCGCCACTGCTGGTGAAGGCCGACGCGCGGCAGGAAGAGGGCGGCATCCGCCTGCTGGTCCAGAATGTCATGCCGCTTGATGCCGTCGCTTATCAGGGGACAAAAGAGGTGGAATTGCAGATCAGCCACCCTGACGCGCTTGAAGGCATACGGCAAGGGCTGGAGCGTGATGGCGCCGGCGCGGTGACGCTCAAAATCTGTGTTAACATTGACGGCAAGATCGTCAAGATCAATATCCCCGGTCGGCACCGGTTGTCGGCGGGGTTCCGCCAGATGATCAAGGCCCTGCCAGGGGTGGATTCCGTCCGCGACATCTCGTGACGAAGGTGGCGACGTGACGGTTAGTTTTTTCGCGGTTTCGGTGGATTTTTATCAATTATCTCTTGCAAATCCAGCCGGGTGGCGGTAGTTAACTCCTACCTGATCAGGCTAGGCCTGAACAGGAATTCGCACATGAAGGCGGTGTGTCCGGCAAATTCCGGTCAGCGTTACGTTGAGCTTAACAGCACATGCCATCCGGTGAGGGGAACCCCTCCACCCTTCATGGAGGCTTAACCGGAGAAAAAAAGGAGTATTTCCATGCCTCTTCCCAGCTTTACCATGCGCCAGCTTCTCGAAGCCGGTGTTCACTTTGGTCACCACACCCGTCGCTGGAACCCGAAAATGGAACAGTTCATTTTCGGCACCCGCAACAACATCCATATTCTTGACCTTCAGCAGACCGTTCCGATGCTGTATCAGGCGCTTGATATCGTCAGCCAGACCGCCGCTCGTGGTGGCCGTGTGCTTTTTGTCGGCACCAAGCCTGCCGCTGCGGAAACTGTTGCTGAAGCGGCCCGTTCATGCGGCCAGTACTTCGTTAACCACCGCTGGCTCGGCGGCATGATGACCAACTGGAACACCGTTTCCCAGTCGATCCGTCGCCTGCGCACTCTTGAAGAGCGCCTCGACGGTGAAGACATCAACGCCATGACCAAGAAAGAAGCCCTGCAGCTTTCCCGTGAACGTGAAAAGCTGGAGCGCACTCTTGGCGGGATCAATGAAATGGGCGGCCTGCCTGACCTGCTGTTCATCATCGACACCAACAAGGAAAGCATTGCGGTGGCTGAAGCCAACACCCTAGGCATTCCGGTGGTCGCTGTTGTGGACTCCAACGCCAGCCCTGACGGCGTGGATTTCCCGATCCCGGGCAATGATGACGCCCTGCGCGCCATCTCGCTTTACTGTGATCTGGTTGCCGGTTCCGTGCTTGACGGCCTGAAGGCTGAAATGACACGTTCAGGCAAAGACATCGTCGAAGATGTTCCCCCTGTCGAGGACGGCGTTGCTGAAGCTGCCCCTGCTGAAGTTGCTCCAGTTGAGGCTGCCCCTGCTGAAGCTGCCCCAGTAGCAGCTGCTGCCGAGGCTGCTCCCGAAGCACAGCCTGAAGCCTGACTTTTCAAAGACCACCCCGACGATTGCGGCGGGGTGGTTGTTCCCCTTCATGCTTAACCAACCTTGAGGATATGGAAAATGAGCATTACCGCCGCCCTTGTTAAAGATCTGCGTACCGCCACTGGCGCAGGTATGATGGATTGCAAAAAAGCCCTTACCGAAACCGATGGTGATCTTGACGCCGCGATTGACTGGCTCCGTCAAAAAGGCCTGTCCGCCGCCGCCAAGAAATCCAGCCGTGTGGCCAGCGAAGGCCTTGTTGGCGTGTCCAGCAGTGGCACCGTCGGCACCCTTGTTGAGGTCAACTCCGAAACTGATTTCGTTGCCCGTAACGACGCCTTCCAGGGGTTTGTGAAGACGCTTGCTGATCTCGCTTCCGGCGCTGACAGCATCGACGGCCTGTCCGCCATGGATTACCCTGAAACCGGCCGCACCGTTGCCGAAGAGCTGACCCATAACATCGCCACCATCGGCGAGAACATGACCCTGCGCCGCATGACCAAGCTGAGCGTCAATGAAGGTGTTGTGGTCAATTATGTCCATAACGCCGCCGCTGAAGGCCTTGGCCGTATCGGTGTTCTGGTTGCGCTTGAAAGCTCGGCTTCCGCTGATGCGCTGATGGGCCTGGGCAAGCAACTGGCCATGCATGTTGCCGCCGCCGCTCCTGCCAGCCTGAGCGCTGATGACCTCGACCCGTCTGTTGTTGAAAAGGAACGTCAGTTCCTGATCGATCAGGCGGTTGAATCCGGCAAGCCTCAGGACATCGCTGAAAAGATGGTCGAAGGCCGCATGAAAAAGTTCCTGAAGGAAGTCGTCATGCTGGAGCAGATCTTTGTTGTCGACGGGGAAACCCCGGTCCAGCAGGTTATTGCCAATGCCGCCAAAGACGCCGGCGCTGACATCAAGATGACGGGTTTTGCCCGCTACAACCTTGGTGAAGGCATCGAAAAGGAAGAAACCGACTTTGCCGCTGAAGTGGCGGCCCAGCTCGGCAACTAACATCGCCCTGGCGAGGGCCTTTCTTCGGGAAGGGCCAAAAAACTTCACAGCATACACGGCGAAATTCGTGTATGCTGTCAAAATATGAACTTAATCATTGTGCAGGGTTAAGTCGATATAAGGGAGATAACGCCATGGGGTCGAACGAGACTGATACCATCACTTCTGATGAAGGCGCTTCCGGTTTCCATTATAAACGCGTGTTGTTGAAAATCTCTGGCGAAAGCCTGATGGGGTCGCTCAGCTACGGGATCGACCCTGACATGGTGGCGCGCGTCGCAGGTGAGGTGAAATCCGTTGTTGATCAAGGGGTTGAAGTCTGTCTGGTGATCGGGGGCGGGAATATTTTCCGCGGCATTTCCGGCGCCGCTTCCGGCATGGAGCGCGCGACGGCCGATTACATGGGCATGCTGGCAACAGTGATGAACGCGCTGGCGATGCAGAACGCGCTCGAAAATCTCGATGTTTACACCCGGGTTCTTTCCGCCTTGCCGATTTCCGCTGTGTGCGAGCCTTACATTCGCCGTCGCGCCAAGCGCCATATGGAAAAGCAGCGGGTGGTTATTTTCACCGCCGGCACCGGCAACCCGTTCTTCACCACCGATACCGCCGCCGCCCTGCGCGCGACGGAAATGAATTGCGATGTCATCCTGAAAGGCACCCGCGTTGACGGCGTCTATTCCGCTGACCCTGAAAAAGACCCCAATGCCGTCCACCATGACCAGCTGACCTATATGGATGTGCTGTCACGGGATTTGTCGGTGATGGACGCGTCGGCCATTTCATTGGCCCGCGAAAACAATATTCCGATGCTGGTGTTTTCCATTGAAGATACCGGCGCGTTTGCGCGTGTGTTGAAACATCAGGGCAAATTCACCCTGATTAACGATGAGCATGGACCTCACCGATATCCAACGCCGCTTGGAAGGCGCCGTGTCTTGCCTTGAAGGCGATTTCCAGGGCCTGCGGGCAGGTCGCGCTTCCATCAGCATGCTTGATCCCGTGACGGCTGACGCATATGGCTCAAAAATGCCGATCAACCAGCTGGGGAATATTTCCGTTCCGGAATCCCGCATGCTGACGGTTCAGGTCTGGGACCAGGGCATGGTGGCGGCGGTTGAAAAAGCCATCCGCGAAAGTGACCTTGGCCTGAACCCCCAAACCGAAGGCAATTTGATCCGCCTGCCGATCCCTGATCTGTCCGCGGAACGCCGCACGGAACTGGCGAAAGTCGCCGGCAAATACGCCGAACAAACGCGTATCGCGATCCGGAATATTCGCCGTGATGCGATCGAAACCGCCCGCAAGCTCGAAAAAGATGGCGAGTTCGGTGAAGATGAACGCCACGGTATCGAAGCCAAAATCCAGAAACTCACTGATGATTTTGTCGGTAAGGTTGACGCGATGCTGGCGACCAAAGAAACCGATATCAAGACCGTCTGACATCAGGATCGTTTGAGGGAATCACCGTGCCTACCGCTTCTGTACCATCACATCTCGCCATCATCATGGATGGCAATCGACGTTGGGCGTATCAGCGCAACAAGTCGACCAAGGATGGTCATGAGAGCGGCTCACGCATTATTGACGGCATTTGCCGCCGCGCCCATGAACGTGGCGTGGAATGGATGACGCTGTTTGCGTTCTCAACCGAAAACTGGAAGCGTTCGGCGCTCGAGCTGAAAGGCATCATGGCGGTATTGCGCCATTACCTCAAGCATGAGCTGAACAGCCTGACGGAAAACAACATTCGCTTGCGTGTGGTTGGGGATTTGACAGGCTTTTCCAGTGATCTGGTTGATCTGCTTGACCATGCGACGCGGATAACGGCGCATAACACCGGGCTGAACTTGACGGTTGCCCTAGGGTTTGGCGGGCAGGCGGACCTTGTTTCCGCCGCCCGCAATATTGCCGCGCAGGTTCAGGACGGCACCCTCAGCGCTGATAAAATTACCGCTGATGTGCTGAAGGCCAACCTCAGCACAGCGGACTTGCCGCCGGTGGATATGATGCTGCGCACCGGCAATGAAAAGCGCATTTCAAACTTCCTTTTGTGGGATATGGCTTACGCTGAAATGTTCTTCTCCCCGTCCTTGTGGCCGGATTTCACCGTCGCGATGCTGGATGAGTTTCTTGATGAATACGCCACCCGCACCCGCCGTTTTGGCGGCGACGCGGTGAAGGGCGAAGGCCATCAAGACAATCAATCGGTGGATGCCGCCACTTCAACAGGTTAATGGAATGACAGGTTCAGCGAAGTCCCCCTCGGATGTGATGACCCGCTCGATGACGGCGATTGCGCTGATCCCCCTGGTGGTGCTGGTCTTCATGGGGGGGCCGCTGGCGATGGTGATTGGCCTTGTTGTGGGCGGCATCATGGCGCTTGAGGTGGTCGCGGTTTCGCAGAACAAATTCGCGTCTCCCCGCGGGCTGGCCATTGTGGCGGTGACGGTCATCCCCTCGGCAATTTATGCTTTTGGCGGCGGCCTTGCGGTTTCGCCTGATGCTATTGTGCTGGCGGCACTGGTGCTGGCGCTGATGCTGGTTCATGGCGTGATTTCGCGGCTGATGCTGGCCTTCCTTGTCGCGTGTATTTACAGCCTGATGGGCATCCTGATGATGGACAGCGGCGTGACCTGGCTGATGCTGACGGTGTCGGCGGTGGGGTCGGCTGACAGTTTTGCCTATTTCGGCGGGCGACGGTTTGGCGGCGCCAAGCTTGCCCCCATGATCAGCCCGTCCAAAACCTGGAGCGGGGCGATTTGCGGCGTTATCGGCGGCGGTGTTGTGGCGGCTGTTCTCGGCCCGCAATTGGGGATCGCGCTCGGCCCGGCGGTGATGATGGGGCTGGTGATCGCGGATCTGTCGATTGGCAGTGACCTTCTGGAAAGCTGGGTCTAGCGCAAGCACGGGGTTAAGGATTCCGGCCGCATTCTGCCCGGCCATGGCGGTTTCCTCGATCGTTTTGACGGGTACTTGCTGGTGCTGCCCTTTGTTTACCTGGTGCTGCGGATCGGCGGCTTGGATGGCTAGGTCACCGCAAGGGCAAAAAAGCATCGCGGTGTTCGGGGCGACAGGGTCCATCGGTGCCAGCACCCTTGACTTGATCGCGCGTCATCCTGACCGCTTTCGCGCTTCGGTTTTGACCGGCGGCAAGAACGTTGAGGCGTTGATCGCCCTGGTCCAGCATTTCAAGCCTGACCATGCGGTTATTGCTGATGAAAGCCAGTATGAGGCGTTAAAATCCGGCGTCGCCGGCACCTCGACCATTGCCCATGCCGGGGCGGCGGCACTTGCTGATCTGGCGGCGGCAGAGGCTGATGTGATGGTTTCCGCCATCACCGGAACGGCGGGGCTGCTGCCGACGTTATCGGCGGTTCGTGCCGGGGGGGTGATTGCCATTGCCAATAAAGAATCCCTGGTGGCGGCGGGGGGGATCATCACCCGTGAAGCCCAACGCCACGGCGCGACGTTACTGCCGATCGACAGTGAACATAACGCGGTGTTTCAGGCCTGGGCGCATGCCCGTCATGATGAGGTCGCCAGCATTACCCTGACGGCGTCCGGCGGGCCGTTCTGGTCACGGTCACTGGCGGAGATGCAGGACATCACCCCCGCTCAAGCGGTCAAGCACCCGAACTGGTCGATGGGCCAGAAAGTGTCGGTCGACAGCGCCACCATGATGAACAAAGGCCTTGAGGTGATGGAAGCTGTCGTGCTGTTTGACCTGCCTGAAGATCGCGTCAAGGTGCTGGTGCATCCGTCGTCGGTTGTCCATGGCATGGTGCAGTATCGTGACGGGTCTATTCTTGCCCAGATGGGGGCGGCGGATATGCGGGTGCCGATTGCCCATGCCCTCGCCTGGCCCGATCGGCTTGACTGGGACGCTGAACAGATTGATCTCACCGCTTTGGCTGATCTGGCGTTCCATGCCCCTGATGATGACCGGTTCCCGTGTCTTGCCCTGGCGCGGGAAGCCTCCCGCCGCGGAGGGTTTGCGCCGACGGTGCTGAATGCCGCGAATGAAATGGCGGTCGAATTTTTCCTCAATGGCACCATCGGTTTTCTTGATATCGCGCGGCTCAATCGCCATATGATGGAAAGCATGACAGCGGGTGGTGACATTACTCTTGATGATATTATCGCTGTTGATCAGGACACTCGTCGGCAAGCCCTGGCCTGGCTGAGCGAGCGTTAACTACCGAACGCGAACAACCGAACGTAAACACTCGAACGTAAACACTCGAACGTAAACACTAAGGACGTCCCATGGGTTTTGGCATCAGTCTACTTGCATTTCTTCTGGTTTTGACCCCGGTGGTGTTTATCCATGAGCTGGGGCATTTCTGGGCGGCGCGACGGTCCGGCGTGACGGTCGAGGTGTTTTCCGTGGGCTTTGGGCCGGAATTGTTTGGTTATACCGACCGCAACAACACCCGTTGGCGATTCTCGGCTATTCCGCTGGGCGGCTATGTCAAGATGGCAGGGGATGTCAGTTCCGCTTCCGCCCCCGGTGCCGGTGCCGAACATATCAAAGGCAG
>JAGWAQ010000006.1 GCA_021296375.1 Alphaproteobacteria bacterium | reverse complement strand
CCCCCTTTGCCCGCGACACAAGACCTGATATTTTCACCGGCATCTTGGCAAATCCCCTCATAACCCTTACTTAACGGCCTGAACTCAAAAACACACAACCCTGCTAGTGAGTAACGCCATGTCCTCAGACAACCCCGTATCAGGTGATCATCCCGTATCAGGTGATGATAACGACATCAACCTTGAACATCTCAATGAGGCGGTCGCCAATGCTGATGCCGAGGCCGAAGCCAAAGCCAATGCCGATGCCGATGCCGATGCCAATGCTGAAACGCCTGAAGAGCTTGACCCTGTCGCTGCCCTTGAGGCTGAACGCGATGAGCTGAAGGATCAGGCCCTGCGCGCCCTGGCTGAAGTGGAAAACATGCGTCGCCGCACCGAACGGGAAGTGGCGCAATCGCGCAAATATGGCCATTCCGGCTTTGCCCGTGACTTGCTTTCGGCGGTGGATAACCTCAAGCGGGCTGTCGATGTCCTGCCCGAAGACCGGTCCGGCCTTGATGACACCATGTCCAATCTGGTGATCGGGGTGGAAATGATCCATCAGGAAATCATGACGGTGCTGGAACGTCATGGCATCACCGTTATCAATCCTGAGGGTGAGAAATTTGACTATGAAAAGCATCAGGCGATGTTTGAGATTCCGAGCGAAGATGCCGAACCGGGGACCATCCTTCAGGTCGCGCAACCCGGCTGGATGCTCCATGACCGCCTGTTGACCCCTGCCATGGTAGGGGTGGCGAAAGCACCTGAAACCAGCACCGAGTAGAAAATTCGCCAAAAACAGGACGTAAAAAGAATGATAATCGGGTCTTTTCAGCCTCTTGTAATCATTTTTTACGTTCTTATATGAAGCCTAGTAATCAACGCAACCTCCGTGCGGGACCCGCAAGGGAATAAACCGTGGGGGAATGAACCGCGATGGACCAAAACACCGGCCACAACCAAACCGGCCACAACAAAACCGGCCACAATTGCACCGGCTAAGGGGATGGCCCCAGCGGTGAAGACAGTGAAAGAATGAAGAGAGGGTATTATGGGTAAAGTTATCGGGATCGATCTGGGGACCACCAACTCCTGCGTAGCCGTAATGGATGGCAGTTCAGCCAAGGTCATTGAAAACGCCGAAGGCGCCCGCACGACACCATCGATGGTGGCTTTTGCTGATGACGAACGTCTTGTCGGCCAGCCTGCCAAGCGTCAGGCGGTGACCAACCCTGAAAACACCTTGTTTGCGATCAAGCGTCTGATCGGCCGTCGTCATGATGATGATGCCTCCAAGCGTTTCGCCAAACTGGTGCCGTATAAAACCGTTGCTGCTGATAATGGCGACAGCTGGGTTGAATCCAGTGGCGACACCTACTCCCCGAGCCAGGTGTCGAGCTTTATCCTGCGCAAGCTGAAGGAAGATGCCGAAGCCTATCTTGGTGAAACGGTTTCCGAAGCTGTCATCACGGTTCCCGCGCATTTTAACGATGCCCAGCGCCAGGCGACGAAAGACGCCGGCAAGATCGCGGGTCTTGATGTCCTGCGAATCATCAACGAGCCGACCGCCGCCGCCCTTGCTTACGGGCTTGATAAAAAAGAATCCGGCCTGATCGCCGTCTATGACCTTGGGGGCGGGACGTTTGACGTGTCCATCCTTGAGGTTGGTGATGGCGTGTTTGAAGTGAAATCCACCAATGGCGACACGTTCCTTGGCGGTGAAGATTTTGACCAGCGCCTGATCGACCATCTGGCGGAAGAATTCCAGAAGGAAAACAGCATTGACCTGCGCGGCGACAAGCTGGCGCTCCAGCGTCTGAAGGAAGCGGCGGAAAAAGCCAAGATTGAGCTGTCCAGCGCCACCCAGACGGAAGTCAACCTGCCGTTCATCACCGCTGACGCCACGGGGCCAAAGCACCTCAACGTCAAGGTCACCCGCGCGACGCTGGAATCACTGGTTGATGACCTTGTTCAGCGCAGCATCAAGCCATGCCAGGCGGCCCTGAAAGACGCTGGCGTGAAGGCTGAAGATATTGATGAAGTGATCATGGTGGGGGGGATGACCCGCATGCCAAAGATCATCGAAGTGGTGCAGGAGTTCTTCAAGACCGAACCGCATCGCGGGGTCAACCCTGATGAAGTGGTGGCCTCTGGTGCCGCTATTCAGGGCGGCGTCTTGAAGGGTGATGTTAAAGACGTCCTCTTGCTCGACGTAACGCCTCTGTCGCTGGGGATCGAAACCCTTGGCGGTGTCTTCACCCGACTGATCGATCGCAACACCACCATTCCCACCAAGAAAAGCCAGACGTTTTCCACCGCTGATGACAATCAGACCGCGGTGACCATTCGTGTTGCCCAGGGTGAACGGGAAATGGCCGCCGACAACAAGATGCTCGGCCAGTTCGACCTTGTCGGTATTCCCGCCGCGCCGCGCGGTGTGCCGCAGATTGAAGTGACGTTTGATATCGACGCCAATGGCATCGTCAATGTCAGCGCCAAGGACAAGGCGACAGGCAAAGAACAGCAGATCAAGATCCAGGCTTCCGGCGGGCTCAGCGATGATGACATTGACCAAATGGTCAAGGATGCCGAAGCCAATGCGGAAGAAGACAAAAAGCGCCGCGAAAAGGTCGAGGCCCGCAATCAGGCTGAATCCCTTGTCCACGGGGCGGAAAAATCCCTCGCTGATCTTGGCGATAAAGCCGACCCCGAGCTCAAGGCCGAGGTTGAAACAGCGGTCGCTGAATTGAAAACCGCGCTTGAAGATGAAACCCAAGATGACTTCGGGCCACAGACCGAAGCCTTGTCCGCGGTGCTCATGAAAATGGGCGAAGCGGCCTACGCGGCGGAACAGGCGGAAGCCGGTGATGACGCGGGCGATGCGGCTGGCGATGATGACACTGTCGTTGACGCGGTGTTCGATGAAGTCGCCGATGAGGATGATGAGAAAAAATCAGCGAACAGCTAAGGTTGTTCGCCATTATCTTCCTGCCAACCCAAGATCAAAGTAAAGTACGGTTAACCCATGGCAAAGCGTGATTTTTATGATGTTCTTGGGGTGAGCCGTGACGCTGATGAGAAGACCATCAAATCAGCGTATCGCAAGCTGGCGATGAAATACCACCCCGACCGCAACCCTGACGACAGCGTGGCCGAAGACAAATTCCGTGAAGCCACGGAAGCTTATGATGTCCTCAAGGATGATCAGAAGCGCGCCGCTTATGACCGCATGGGTCATGCCGCTTTTGAGCAAGGTGGCGGTTTCGGGGGTGGCGGCTTCGGGGGCGGCGGCTTCGGCGGCGGTGCTGGCGGGGTGTCGGATATTTTCGAGGTAATGTTCTCGGACTTTATGGGCGGACGCGGCGGTGGCCGTGGCGGGCGCGCCAACACCAAAGGCTCGGATTTGCGTTATGACATGGATATTGATCTTGAAGTCGCGTTCCATGGCGACAACAAGACCATCACCATCCCTGTCGCCACCCGTTGCGACAGTTGCGACGGGTCCGGCGCCGCGCCCGGCTCAAGCCCTGTCAATTGCGGAACTTGTGGCGGCCACGGCAAGGTCCGCGCCCAGCAAGGTTTCTTTACGGTTGAACGCACCTGCCCGGCGTGTCATGGCCAGGGCCAGACCATTTCTTCCCCTTGCGGCGGTTGCGGTGGCCAGGGCCGGGTGCAAAAAAACCGCACCCTGAACGTCAATATCCCCGCTGGAGTTGATACCGGCACGCGCATTCGTTTGTCGGGCGAAGGCGAAGCGGGCCTGCGTGGCGGCGGTGCTGGCGATCTTTATATTTTCATCAATGTCGCGGGGCATGAATTGTTTGACCGTGACGGCAGTAACCTGCTGTTGACCATGCCCGTGCCAATGACAACAGCGGCACTGGGCGGCACGATTGATGTTCCTAATCTTGATGGCAAAATTGCCCGTGTGACGATCCAGCCGGGCACGCAAGCGGGCCACCGGTTGCGCCTGAAAGGCAAGGGCATGCCAGGGCTGCAAGGGCGCGCCCGCGGTGATCTTTATGTTGATATTCATGTCGAAACGCCGGTTCATCTGACCAGCCGACAAAAGGACCTGCTAGCGGAATTTGCTGAAGATTCCAAAAAGCAGAACCCTGAAAGCACGTCCTTCATGAACCGCATCAAAAGCATGTTCAGCGACAAAAGCTGACCGCCCCCCCCGTAACCATTTGTTTTCGGATCTTGCATCGTGAAAGCATTTCCTTATGCTTGATCGAAACCGTTTTTCTGTCTGCACAACGAGGCCGTAATGTCTGAACAATCTGATATCCGTTTTGCGCTTCCGGGCGCGTCCGGCCGCATGGGACGCATGATCACCAAAGCGGTTGCCGAAAAAGACGGGGTGGTGATCACCGCCGCCACGGATCGTCCGGGGATTGAGGCGATCGGGGCAGATATCGGCGCGATGTCAGGGCATGGCGCGTCAGGCGTGGTGATCAGTGACAAGGCCGATGACCTGTTTGCCCGTGACGCCGAGGTGATTGTTGATTTCACGACGCCAGACAGCAGTGCCGCTCATGCCATGATGGCGGCGGAACGCGGGGTGGCGATCGTCGTTGGCACCACGGGCTTGACCGATGATCATATCGCGACCTTGAAGAAAGCGGCCGAAAAGACAGCCGTCGTCTGGTGCGCCAATACTTCCGTCGGGGTGACAATGCTGGGGCAACTGGTGGAAGATGCCGTCAAAGCCCTCGGCGAAGATTGGGATATCGAAATTGTCGAAGCCCATCACAAGCACAAGGTGGATGCGCCGTCAGGGACAGCCCTTGCGCTGGGGGAAGCGGCGGCGCGTGGCCGCGGCGTCAAGCTCAAGGACGTGATGGATTCCGGCCGTGACGGCATCACCGGTGAACGCGAAGACGGCGCCATTGGCTTTGCCGTGATGCGCGGCGGTGATGTGGTGGGGGAACACAGCGTGATTTTTTATGGTCAGGCGGAACGGGTGGAGATCACCCATCGCGCCATGGACCGCATGGTGTTTGCCCGCGGCGCGGTGCGGGCGGGCGTCTGGGCGGCGAAGGCCAAGCCCGGCCTTTATGACATGAAAGACGTCTTGTCCTGAATCTATTTCGTTACCGCTGAACCCGTTTCAGCATATCTTCAATTTCCGGCAGCAGGTCCTGTTTTTCCGATGCGTGGAGGAACGACCCGACCTCCGCTTGCTTGCCGTGGCTTGAGACGATCAGTTTCTGCTGGACCCTGAGGTTATCTTCAGGAGGGGTGTTGGGCTCAAGCCGCGCCTTCAGCCAGGGTGAGGGCAGCTCATCAACCTCGGTTTGCCCTTCTGGCGACACCCGTTCAATGCGAAAGGTTGTCGATGTGGCGGAAAGGTTCTCGCGCCGTTTCGCGGCTTTGTAATTGAGCTTGAACGCCATCCACAAGACGGCGATTTCCAGCCCCATGAAGCCGATCACGGGCCAGGCGCCGATCAGGAAGAACACCAGCCCCATGGACAGCATCATCCCCCCCAACACCATCATCATGATCTTGAAGGCGCGGGGGCTTAAACTGCGGTGCGGCCATAAGGTCAGGCGCGGGGTTTCGCGGGAATTGTGATCTGGTTCAGCTGTCGTCATGATGATAAGATGTTGCGGCACCCCCCTGTCGTCAACCACAAGCGTAAAGATGGGTCAGTTTGACGCAAAGGACTCCCGTTAAAGGCCCCCGTGAAGAGATATTACCGATATGGCCGCAAAAGCTGAAAAGAAATCCCCTAAACTGAAACAGCATGACATCAACGCGGTGTTTGACATTCTGTCGGGCATCATGCCGGAACCAAAAACAGAGCTGAATTTCGTCAACCCTTACACCTTGCTGGTGGCGGTGGCTTTATCCGCGCAGGCGACGGATGTCAGCGTCAATAACGCCACCAAAGCCTTGTTTGAAAAAGTCCAGACGCCGGAAGGGGTGCTTGCGCTGGGGGTCGATCAGCTGAAAGATCATATCAAGACCATCGGGCTGTTTAACACCAAGGCCAAAAACGTCATCGCCATGGCGGAACAATTGATCCGTGATCACGGCTCAGAAGTGCCGCGGGATCGCGACGCGCTGGAAAAACTGCCCGGGGTGGGCCGCAAAACCGCCAATGTCGTGCTGAACGAAGCCTTTGGCATCCCCACCATTGCGGTCGATACTCATATCTTCCGTGTCGGCAACCGCACGGGGATGGCGGTGGGGTCAACCCCGCTTAAGGTCGAGCAATTGCTGGAAATGCGGGTGCCTGACGCGTTCAAGAAACAGGCCCATCACTGGCTGATCCTGCATGGACGGTACACCTGCCTTGCGCGCAAACCACGTTGCGGCATTTGCCCGATTTCATCCCATTGCAATTTTCGGGAAAAAACCGAAGCTTAAGCCTGATCACGCGCCGCAAGGTTAACGCGGCAGGCGAGTTCATCAAAATCCTCACCCTGGGTGCGGTGACGGCCATGCCATGACGTCATTTTCAAAGCGCCATTTTCCATCGACAGCACAAAATCAACAACACAACTGTCCATGCGGTATTGCAGAATTTCCGTGTCGCCATCAACACGTTCATAATCCGCCGCGCCAAGACGGGCGATCAGGCCATTTTTACTCAGGCCATAGAGTTCCGAAGGGTCAAGTTCGGCGGGGGCTTCCGGCTCATCATCCGTAAGCAGGGTTTCGGCTTTTTCAACAATGCTCTCGACCACCTCGGAAACACGTTCCACCGTGCCGTCCTTGACGGCGGCGGCGCCTTCACCGACCGTTGTCGCGCCGTCAATCGTCGCGTCCTTGACTTTGGTGGCGCCTTCAACCGTGACGTCTTTAATGACCGTTGCGGTTTCACTTACTTTCGGGGGAATGTCCTGAACACAGGCGGCAAGAACAACAGCGGAAACCAAAACGGCAAAACGGCGAGCGAGCAACATAATCAATCAATCCTTTAAATCAGTTGATCAGTCTTATCCTTTCGAACTTCAATTTTCAATCCCAATGCGCTATGTCTAGGAAGTTATCCATGACCCCGCTTAAGGAAGTTTTATGCCGTCACCATCTGTTGTTACCGTGGGCAATGCCATTGTCGATATTATTGCCAAAGCTGATGATGCGTTTATTCAGGATCAGGGCATGGAAAAAAGCGCCATGAACCTGATCGATGGTGATCGCGCCAAGAGCCTTTACGATGCCATTGGCCCGGCCATGGAAGTGTCGGGCGGCTCGGCGGCGAATACCGCGGTGGGGATCGCCAATCTTGGCGGCGATTCCGGTTTTATCGGCAAGATTTCAGAAGACGTCATGGGGAGAATTTTCCGCCATGACATTTCCGCCGCTGGCGTTGACTTCCCGCCGGCCTATGCCGAAGACAACCAGACCGCGTGTTCAATTATTCTGGTGACGCCGGACACCCAGCGCACCATGAACACCTATCTTGGCGCATGCCTTACCCTTACCCCTGATGACATGAACGAAGAGCTGATCGCGGGTGCCGATTGGGTTTACCTGGAAGGCTATTTGTTTGACGCGCCGGAAGGCCCCGCCTGCTATCAGCGGGCGGCGGATATCGCCCGTGCCAACAACACCAACGTGTCGGTATCCCTGTCCGACGCCTGGTGTGTTGATCGTCATTACGACGCCTTGACGAAATTTCTGGCGGATCACACGGATTTGATCCTCGGCAATGAAGATGAGTTGCACAGCCTGTTCCCTGATGCCGACAGCCTCGACACCCGCCTTGCCCGCCTGCCGGAACTGGCGGGGGAAGCCGCCATTACCCTTGGCGCCAAAGGCTCGATTGCGGTGACGGCCCATGACAAGGTGCGGGTTGACGCGGATCAAACCATCAAGGTGGTGGACACCACCGGCGCCGGGGATCTTTACGCGGCGGGGTATTTGTTTGGCCGTCAGCGTCAGGACAGTCTTGAACGATCAGCCGAAATCGCCACCATTGCGGCGACGGAAATCATCTCCCATATCGGCGCCAGGCCGCAGGATGATTTATCGGCAAAGCTTGGCTAGGCCGCGGCGGTTACTTCTGCAGGCTTTCAAAGGTGGAGATCGCCGCCGCCTGAATGATATCATTGACGCTGGCCCCCATCTGGACAATCTGGAACGGCTGGCTGGCGCCTAAAACAACCGGCCCGATGGTCGAACCGCCGCCCAGTTTTTTCAGAAGTTTGAACGCGATATTGGCGGAATGAAGGCCCGGCATCACCAGCACATTGGCAGGGCCAGACAAGCGGCAGAACGGGTAATTGCTTTTCATCAGCTCATAATCGAGCGCGACTTCAGCCGACATTTCCCCGTCATATTCAAAATCCACCTCACGCTGGTCCAGCACCTCCACCGCGCCATGGGCGGCTTCAGCGGTTTTCATCCAGGGATTGCCAAAGTTGGAAAAGGCGCAGATGGCGACACGCGGGGTATGGCCAAAGGCGCGGGCTTGTTTGGCCAGCCCTTCGGCGATATCCGCCAGCAAGGTCGCGTTGGGGCGTTCATGGATCGAGGTGTCGCCAATGAACACCGTGGTCCCGCGGGAAATCACCAGGCTTGAGGCCATGAAAGGGGTGTTTTCTTTCGGGCCAATGACACGGGTGATGTGATCAAAGCTTGATTTGAAGGATCGCGTTGTCCCTGTCACCATGGCGTCGGCATCACCGGCCTCGACCATCGCGGCGGCAAAGATGTTGCGGTCCTGATTGACCATCCGCTGGCAATCCCGCCGCAACGCGCCCTTGCGCTGGAGCTTGTCAAACAACCGGTCGATATAAGCCTCGTTCTGGTCGGAAATCTTGGCGTTAACACAGATCAGGTCATCGGCGCCCTCAAGGCCAATGCGCTCGATGGCCTCTTGCAGGCGATGTTCACGCGCCACCATGATCGGCTCACCATAACCGGCGGCACGGAAAGCGACGGCGGCGCGAATAACGCGTTCTTCTTCGCCTTCCGCAAACACCACCCGGCGTTTCTTGCCCTGAATGCGGTCAAAGATTTTCTGCAAGGTGGAGGCGGTGGGGTCAAGCCGGGCGGTCAGTGACCGGCGGTAGCTTTCCATATCCGCAATCGGTTTGCGGGCGACGCCATCATCCATTGCCGCTTGCGCCACGGCCGCTGAAACCTCAACGATCAGGCGGGGGTCAAACGGCGCCGGGATAATGTAATCATTGCCATAATGCAGCACTTTGCCTTCATAGGCGGCGTTGACTTCATCGGGCACATCTTCCCGCGCCAGGTTGGCGATGGCATGGGCGGCGGCAAGCTTCATCCCTTCGGTGATGGAAGATGCCCGCACGTCAAGCGCGCCACGGAAAATATAAGGGAAGCCCAGCACGTTATTGACCTGGTTGGGGAAATCGGACCGCCCCGTGGCGATGATGGCGTCAGGGCTGGCGGCCTTGGCTTCATCGGGCATGATCTCCGGCACGGGGTTCGCCATGGCAAAGATGATCGGCTTGTCGGCCATGGAACGGACCATCTCCTTTGTCACGACACCGGCAACAGAAAGGCCAAGGAAGACATCGGCCCCTTTCAGGGCATCTTCAAGACTGCGGGCTTTGGTGACCACGGCATGGGCAGATTTCCACTGGTTCATGCCGCTTTCACGACCTTGATAAATCACCCCTTCGCGATCCACCATGATGATGTTCTGGTGCGGCACGCCAAGGGCTTTGATCAGCTCAACACAGGCGATCGAGGCGGCCCCGGCCCCATTGCTGACAATCTTAAGCTCTTTCATGGAACGGCCGGTCAATTCAACAGCGTTGATCAGCCCGGCGGCGGCGATGATGGCGGTGCCATGCTGGTCATCATGGAAAACCGGGATGTCCATCAGCTCGCGCAGGCGTTGCTCGATGATGAAACATTCCGGCGATTTGATGTCTTCCAGGTTAATGCCACCGAAACTTGCCCCCAGCAAGGACACGGCATCAACAAACCGGTCGACGTCATTGGTGTCGACCTCAAGATCAATGCCGTCAATATCAGCAAATTTTTTGAACAGCACTGCTTTGCCTTCCATCACAGGCTTGGACGCCAGCGCGCCAATATCCCCCAGCCCCAGCACCGCGGTGCCGTTTGAAATCACCGCCACGGTGTTGCTCTTGGCGGTGTAGTCATAGGCTTTGTCGGGGTCTTCGGCGATCTCAAGGCACGGCGCGGCCACCCCCGGGGAATACGCGAGCGACAGGTCATGTTGACTGGTCAACGGCTTGGTCGGGGTAACCTCAAGTTTGCCGGGACGTCCTTGTTTGTGGAACGCCAGGGCTTCCGCGTCGAGCGTATTTTTAGTCTTGGGCATTATCAATCCTGTCCGAAAACGTGGGGGAGAGTAACTATTTGTTATCATCAGAAAGTATTTATTATTATAATGCTGAACAGGTCACAAAAACAAGATTGCTGACCGCCTAACCCTGATGAAAAACACCCAAAAGACCAGCTGTTTTGCGATGCCCTCTGATCAACACGCTTCCATAGTGACGGATTTCCCCGACCCTTCCGCCAAGGGGGTGACGCCGATGCTGGCGCAATTCCTGGCGGTGAAATCCGCTCATGCCGATTGCTTGTTGTTTTATCGCATGGGTGATTTTTACGAGATGTTTTTTCAGGACGCGGTGGATGCCGCCGCGGCCCTTGACATCACCCTCACCAGGCGCGGCAAGGTGGAGGAGCATGATGTCCCGATGTGCGGGGTGCCGGTTCATGCCGCGGAAAGTTACCTCTCGCGGCTCATCCGCAAAGGCTTTCGCGTCGCGATATGTGAACAATCCGAAAGCCCCGAAGAGGCGAAAAAACGCGGCCACAAAGGCCCCCTTAAACGTGATGTTATCCGCATCGTCACCCCGGGGACATTGGTGGAGGATGAATTTCTGCCGCCGCGGGAAAACAATTACCTGATCGCCCTTGGCCAGTCGGCTGGCGAAATGGCCTTGTCCTGGGTCGATTTATCAACCGGTGATCTGTGGGTCGAAACGGTCGAGGCGGCGCGGGTTGAGGAAACCCTGGCGCGGCTTAACGGGGCGGAATTGATCGCCAGTGACCGCCCCGATGCTGGCCACGGGTTTGAAGGCGCTGACCCGAAAGGCATAGTGGGCTGCGTCAGCCTGCGTCCGGCGCGGGTGTTTGACAGCGCCGAAGGGCAGAAAAAACTTTGTGATGTTTATGGCGTCACCACCCTTGATGGCATCGCCACCCTCAGCCGGGCGGAGACCTCCGCCGCCGGCGCGTTGGTGACCTATCTTGACCAAACCCAGAAAGGCCGGGCATTGCGGCTCAAGCCGATCCAGAAAATGACGCGCGGGGCGGTGATGGAAATTGACCCGGCGTCGCGGCGGTCGCTTGAGATCACCCGCACCCTGTCGGGCAAAACCCAGGGCAGTTTGCTGTCGGTGATCGATCGCACGACCAGTGCCGCTGGCGGGCGTCTTCTGGCCCGGCGGATTGCGGCGCCCTTGACGGATCTTGACGCCATCAATGCCCGGCTTGATCTGGTCGCAGCGATGATGGCGGATCCGGTGATGGCGGCGGCCGTGCGCCAGGCCCTCACCACCATGCCTGATGTCGAACGATCATTGTCACGTCTTAACCTTGGCCATGGCGGCCCGCGTGATGTCGCGGCCCTGGCGCGCGGGGCGCAGGCAGGGATGGCGATGGCGGAGGCGATCTCCGCGCGGGCGGGGTCATTGATGGCGCAGGACATGCTGGCGGAAATGTCGGCGCGATTAACAGCGCCATTCTCCCTGGCGGGGCAGATTGACCAGACCCTTGCCGATGAATTGCCCCTGCTGGCTCGTGATGGCGGGTTTATCCGTCAGGGGTTCAACCCGGCGCTTGATGAAGTGAAAGCCATGCGCGACGAAAGCCGCCGCCTGATCGCCCAGCTTCAGCAGAAATATATCGAAGAAACCGGCATTGCCTCGCTCAAGATCAAACACAATAACGTCCTTGGGTATCATATCGACGTGCGCGCCAATCATGCCGACACCATGATGGCGCTCGAGCCGTTCATCCATCGCCAGACCACCGCCCAGACCGTGCGGTTCACCACCACTGAACTTGCGGAACTGGAACGCGAAATGTCCGGCGCGGGGGATCGCGCGCTGGCGCTTGAGCTGACCCTGTTTGACGAGTTGTGCGGCGCGGTGCTAGCCCGCGCAAATGACCTGATCGCGCTGGCGGAAGTCGGCGCCAAACTGGATGTCGCCACCGCCACTGCGCGGCTCGCCGAACAATGGCAGTACAGCCGCCCGACCCTGAAAGAAGGGCGGGAATTTGAAATTGCGTCAGGACGCCACCCGGTGGTTGAACAGATGCTGGATAAAGACGGCGCCCAGCCGTTCATTTCCAACCATTGCCATTTGCATGATGATGATCGCATCTGGCTGTTGACCGGCCCGAATATGGCAGGTAAATCGACCTTCCTGCGGCAGAACGCCCTGATCGCGCTGATGGCGCAAGCCGGGTTATACGTGCCGGCGGAACGGGCGGAGATCGGCATTGTTGACCGCTTGTTCTGCCGTGTCGGGGCATCCGATGACCTCGCCACCGGGCGGTCGACCTTCATGGTGGAGATGGTGGAAACCGCCGCTATCCTGAACCGGTCGGGGCCGTCTGCGCTGGTGATTCTGGATGAGATTGGCCGCGGCACCGCGACTTATGATGGCTTGTCCCTTGCCTGGGCTGTGGTGGAACACTTGCATGAAGTCAATCAATGCCGCGCCTTGTTCGCCACCCATTACCATGAACTCAACGGGCTTGAGCGCAGTCTTGATGCGTTAAGCCCCCATGCCATGCAGGTCAAGGAATGGCAGGGGGAGATCGTGTTTTTGCATGAAGTGGCCAAAGGCGGGGCGGACCGCTCCTACGGGATTCATGTCGCGCGGCTTGCCGGTGTGCCGGCCTCTGTGCTTGAACGGGCGGAAGATGTGCTGACCAGCCTGAGCGAGGAAAATTCCCCCTTAACCTCATCCCGGCTTGATGACCTGCCGCTGTTTTCAGCTGAAGTTGCGGCCGCGCCACCCGCCGGATCATCCCATGATGAGCTGTTGGCCCATCTTGATGGATTGCTGCCCGATACCATGACGCCGATGCAGGCGCTTGAGGCGATTTACGCCTTGCGGGCGTTGCGCAACAACAACTGAGTTCAGAAAATCGCTTGAGGGGGCGTGGCGGCTCACGATAAGATAGCCCTCGTCACCATCTGTTGAGAAAGACCACGGCATGACCACAAGGGCCACCCCGACGGAACAACTCTGGATACAAACGCTCGACCCCAGCGTTTACGCCCGCCCGTGGTTTGACACCTCGGGTTTTGCCGACGGGCTGGCTGCTGAATTTGCCGGTCTTGATGGCGAGGATATCGACAGGTTGAAGCCGGCCCTGCTGGCGGCGGCGAAACACCAGCTTGCCCATGGCCGTGAGCTGATCCGCGCACGATTTTTTGAAGATAATGACGGCGCGCTTTATATCGGCGCCCATGCCTTGATGATGGACGCCCTGCTTCGGGGGGTTTTTGAGCGCATCACGCGGCTGATGCCAACAGACAAGGACAGCCCTGATCTGGCCTTGATGGCCACCGGTGGTTACGGGCGGGGGGAACTGGCGCCAGCTTCGGATATTGACCTGTTGTTCCTGACGTCGGTTCAGGTCGATAAACCGACCTCGATGATGATTGAGGCGATGCTCTATATTCTTTGGGATCTCGGGCTTACCGTCGGTCACGCGACGCGCAGCCTGCGCCAGCAGCTGAAATCAGCGAAAGAAGACATCACCATCCGCACGGCGTTTCTGGAAGCGCGCTTCCTTGCCGGTGATGCGGTGCTTGCCGAGACCATGCTGGCGCGGTTTGATGACGATATCGTTAAAGGCACCAAAGTGGCGTTCCTGAACGCCAAGCTTGATGAACGTGAACAGCGTCTGCACCGCATCGGCAATCAGCGTTACGTGGTGGAACCCAACATCAAGGATGGCAAGGGGGGGTTGCGGGACCTGCACACATTGTTCTGGATCGCGCGCTACGCCTACCGGGCGAAATCCATGACCGCGGTGATGAACAGCGGCATCCTGAGCCGAAGTGAATTGCGGTCGTTTTCCTATGCCCAGCGGTTTTTATGGTCGGTGCGGATTCATCTTCACCTGCGCGCCGGACGCGAAGATGACCGCCTGACTTTTGACGCCCAAATGGACATTGCCCCGCTTCTGGGGTTCCACAACCGGTCGGGCATGAAAGGCGTGGAACGGTTCATGCGGCGTTACCACCTTGCCGCCAAGACCGTCGGCAACCTGACGCGCATTTTCTGGGCCGCTATTGCTGAAGATTTTGTCACCAAGCCGCGGTCATTAATGGAACGTTTCCTGCCCAGTAAAGTGTCAAAACCGTTTTCGGTTGAAGCCGGGCGGATCAATCTGCCGAGGGATGTGTCGTTTCGTGAACACCCGGGGTTGATGATGGGGATGTTCCGCCTGTCCCAGAAAACCGGTCTTGATCTTCACCCCAACATGCTGCGAAAACTGCATGGCCATTTGAAACTGGTGGATGGTGAGTTCCGCGACAACCCGGAATATAACGCCGAGTTCCTGGAGATTATTTCCAGCAAAGACAGCCCTGAACGAGTCCTGCGCTTGATGAATGAAAGCGGCTTTATCGGCAAGTTCCTGCCTGATTTTGGCCGTATCGTCGCGATGATGCAGTTCGACATGTACCACAGCTACACCGTCGATGAGCATACGATTTTCGCCATGGGGATTCTGAACGGGATCGAAAGCGGACGGCTCAAGGAAATCGCACCGGTGGCGAGTGAGGCGGTGCATCAAATCACCCTCCGGCAAGAGCTTTATATTGCGCTTTTGCTTCATGATATCGCCAAGGGGCGTGGGGGCGATCACTCCATCCTCGGGGCGGAAGTGGCGCGGACGGTCTGTCCCCGCTTTGGGCTTTCGGATGATCAAACGGAAATTGTTTCCTGGTTGGTGCGGCATCACCTCCTGATGAGTGAAACGGCGTTCCGTTATGATTTGAATGACCCTGTCACGATCGAAAAATTTGCCGCTGAAGTGCAATCGCCGGAACGGCTGAACCTTTTGCTGGTGTTAACGGTGGCGGATATCCGCGCGGTTGGCCCGAATGTCTGGAACGGCTGGAAAGCGGCGTTGATGCGTGACCTCTATACCCGCACCATGGCGGTGCTGACAGGGACCAGCCCTGACAACGCGCTTCATGAAATCCGTGGCCAGAACATGACGGTGTTGTTTGAGCGGCTGAAGGCTGATGAAGCTTCGGGCTGGACAGAACAAGAGATCGACGCCCATCTCAATATCTTCTACCCGTCCTATTGGACAAGTTTTGATGCCGACAGTTATGAACGTCACGCCAGTCTTTGCCGCCAGCACCTTCAGAGCGCCGAGCTGTTGACCGTGGGGATGACGCCGGATTTGAAGCGCAACGCCACGGAACTGGTGATCATTACTGATGATGACGCCGGGCTGTTCTCGCGTATTGCCGGCGGGGTGGCGGCATTGGGGGCTTATATTGTCGACGCCCGAATCACCACGCGCAAAGACGGGCTGACCGTGGATGTGTTGTGGATTCAGGATCAGGATCGGCAGGCCATCACCAAAGCATCAGATTTGAAGGCCATTAAATCCGGGCTTAAAGATGCCTTGACGGGCATGCTGGATATCAACGCCGCCACGGAACGGCGCAACCGCCAGACCCCATCGCGCATTCGCCGCATCACCGCCCCGGCTCGCGTGCTGATCAACAATAACGCCAGCGATACCCATACGGTGGTGGAGATCAATGGCAAGGATGCCCCGGGGCTGCTCTATAAAGTCACCCGCAAAATGGCAGAGCTGGGGCTTCAGATTCAGACCGCCAGTGTCTCGACCTATGGTGATCGTGTGGTGGATGTGTTTTACGTGAAGGATACCTTTGGGTTGAAAATTTCTTCCGAAACCCGCCTCAACAATCTCCAGCGTGATCTGCTGACGGTGCTGAAAGACAGTGACCCTGCCAATCAGGTGGCGGCATGAGTTCATCATCATCACCCGGGTCATCGGGGCCGAGTTTTTTTGGTGCCGTTTGGCAGATCGGCGGCTTGACGGCCATCAGCAGGTTGCTGGGGTTTGGCCGTGATGTGATTCTCGCCATGGCGATTGGCGCCGGGCCGTTGGCCGATGCTTTTTTCGTCGCCTTCAAATTGCCCAATCTGTTCCGCCGGTTGACGGCGGAAGGGGCCGTCACCAATGCGTTTCTGCCGGCCTATGCAAAAGCGGAAAAATCAGGTGGGCCCAGCGCGGCGGCGCGACTGGCTGAAGAAATCCAACTGACCTTGCTGTGGGGGCTGGTGGTCTTCACCCTTGCGCTTGAGCTGATGATGCCGGTTGTCATCAGCCTGTTGGCCCCGGGTTTTGATAAAGACGGCGCGCGGTTTAATGACGCCGTTACCCTGGCACGCATCACCATGCCGTTTTTGCCGATGGTGTCGATGGTGGCGTTCTGGGCCGCCCTGACGAACGCCAATAACCGCTTTCTCGGGGGGGCGGCGGCGCCGATTATCCTGAATATAATGCTGATCCTGGGGGCGCTTCTGGCGTCGTTATCGGCGGCTTATGGCGCCGTGCCGATCGCCATTGCCGTGCCGGTTGCCGGGGTGCTGCAAATGCTGCTGATGCAGCGGATGCTGGTGGCGATTGATAAACGTCCGCGTTGGGGGTGCTGGCCGAACAGCAGCGCGGCCGGAAAAGCCATGTGGCGGCAGTTTTTTGCCGCCGCGCTCGGGGCGGGGGGAATGCAGCTTAACCTTCTGGTGGACACGATCCTGGCCTCCCTGATGCCTGTCGGGGCGATTTCATCGCTTTATTACGCCGATCGCATTGCGCAATTGCCCCTGGGGGTGATCGGCATTGCCCTTGGGACGGCGTTGTTGCCGCGCTTATCACGGCTCGAAGCGGCTGGCGATAAAACCGAAGTGCGGGCGGTGCTGGCGCGCGGTGTCCGTCTCGGGATGTTCTTTGCCCTTCCGGCGATGGTCGGGGCTATCGTGCTGTCGGAACATATTATTGGCGGGTTGTTTGGCTATGGTGCGTTTAGCGCGGCGATGATTTCACCAACCGCGCAGGTGTTGATGGCCTATGCGGTGGGTATCCCGGCCTTTGTGCTGGCCAAAATTTTCCAGCCGTCCTTTTATGCCGCCAATGACCCCAAAACCCCCCTTAAAATAGCGATGCTGACGGTGATGTTTAACCTTGTCGCCAGCGTTATCCTGATGCAGGTGCTTGGCGTCGCGGGGCTGGCCCTGGCCACGTCACTGGCGTCATGGCTGTCGGTGGTGATCATGCTGGTGCTGCTGGTGCGGCGCGGGCGTCTTGACGGGGATGTGGCGGGGTCATTGCCGTCGGTTCTGCTGGCAACGGCGGTGATGGGGGTGGTGCTGTATCTGGTCAAGCCGGTGGTTGATGATCAACGGGTCTATAGCGGAATTTTCGCTGACGCTTTCGGGCTTCTGGCGATGATAGGCATTGGCACGGCTGTTTATTTCGCCGCTGGCATGGTGACGGGGGCCATGCCACGGGATTTGCGCAAAACCATGCGGCAAAAGTAATTCAGAAAAACGCCCTCATATTACCCTTTTCCTTGACCCTTGCTGTCGGCACCGTAAAAAGACTAAGGGATGTTCTGTTAAAACCTCCAACGCCTTAAACGCAGATGAGAACCACAATGGATAAGCGTATTTTTTCCGGCATTCAGCCGACAGGTAATCTTCACCTCGGGAATTACCTTGGGGCCATTCAGAACTGGGTTCGCCTTCAGGATGACTTTGAGTGCGTCTATTGCGTGGTGGATCTGCATGCCATCACTGTTCCGCAGGACCCTGCTGAATTGCGGCAAAGCACCCGTGAAGTGGCGGCCTCGGTTCTGGCGGCAGGGATTGACCCGAAACGCTCTATTCTCTTTAACCAGTCGCGGGTGCCTCAACACGCTGAACTGGCCTGGATTTTTAATTGCGTGGCGCGTCTTGGCTGGCTTAACCGCATGACGCAGTTCAAGGAAAAGGCCGGCAAAAACCGCGAGAACGCCACCGTCGGTCTTTACGCCTACCCGACCCTGATGGCGGCGGATATTCTGGCCTATAAAGCCACCCATGTCCCTGTTGGTGATGACCAGAAGCAGCACCTTGAGCTGACGCGTGATATTGCCCAGGCGTTCAACGCGATGTTTGGTGAGGAGTTCTTCCCTCAGCCGGAACCGCAGATTCTCGGCAAGGCGACACGGGTGATGAGCCTGCGTGACGGCACCGCAAAAATGAGCAAATCCGACCCGTCGGAATACTCCCGCATCACCATGACCGATGATGCCGACGCGATCATGACCAAGATCAAGAAAGCCAAAACAGACCCGCAACCCCTGCCATCGGAAATCGAAGGCCTGGAAGGGCGTCCTGAAGCCCGCAATCTGGTGTCGATTTATGCCGCTCTGGCGGAGATCAGCGAAGAGGATGTGCTGACGCAATTCGGCGGTCAGGGTTTTGGCGCGTTTAAACCGGCGCTGGCGGATGTGGCGATCGCCAAACTGGCGCCGATCACCGCCCAGATGACAACATATATGCAGGATCCGGCGCAAATCGACGCCATTCTTGATGACGGGGCGGAACGTGCCCATGCCATTGCCCGGCCTGTGCTGGCGGATGTTCGTCGCCTGACAGGGTTTTTGGGGTCCAGCCTCGGTTAACTTCTCTTTGCTGATGACAATCATGGCCACAGGCCTGAAATCATCAGCGGTGGTTGTACTTGGACGGACATGTCCTTATATTAAGACTGTAAAGCACAGACCCCTTTTTAGAGGAGCATGCGAGATGTTCATTCAAACAGAAGATACCCCGAATCCCGCCACCCTTAAGTTTATTCCAGGTGTTGACGTGATGGCGACGGATACCGCGCATTTTTCTGATATTTCCGAAGCATCACGCTCCCCTCTGGCGCGGCGGTTGTTCGCGGTTGACGGGGTAAGCGGTGTTTTCCTCGGTAGTGACTTTGTCTCCATCACCAAAGACGACAGCCGTGAATGGTTCACCATCAAGCCTGGCGTGTTGTCCGCCATCATGGAACATTTTGCCAGCGGCATGGCGGTGATCGAAGATGGCGAAGACGAAGATGACGACAGCGATGACGATGACACCGTCAAGCAAATCAAGCATCTGCTCGACACCCGGGTTCGGCCGGCGGTGGCGATGGATGGCGGCGATATTGTTTTCAAATCTTTTGAAGAAGGTGTCGTGACCTTGTTCATGCGCGGGGCTTGCCAAGGCTGCCCAAGCTCGACCGCCACTCTTAAAATGGGGATCGAAAACATGCTGCGCCATTATATCCCTGAAGTTCAAGAGGTCCGTGCCGATAACGGCTGATTTATGTCTTTAAGGCCCGCAATTTATGGCGTCACCGTCCTCATTTAACCGGAATTTGATGATCGCAGCCCTGGTGCTGATCGCGGTGCAACTGGGCGTGGCAGGGCTGTTCGGGTTTAAGCCGCCGGCCTTTGAAACCGGCTATTACGAACCTGAAGTCAAAACCGTTTCAGCGCCATCAACCTCCGTCTTGTCAGAAGCGCGCCGCCAGGAGCTTGAAGCCTTGTTGTCGCCGCCGCCGGTGTTGGCGTTTGCTGATTTATCGTCATCAACCCTTCTGCCTGACGACCTGACCGATAGCGCGGTGTTATTGTCATTTGCGGATAAACCCGCCGGTGAGGCTTCGCCTGAAACCGACACGTCAAACCGAACAACCCTGGCCGCCAATATTCCTCAAGAGGATAGCATCGTGCCGCCAACCGCCTTGCCTGAACTGCCCGATCTTCCCGAGGCGTCAGGGGCGGTGCTGGAAATAGAGCCGGTCTATCTCGCCAGTTTACCGGAGCTTGAGCGCCTGTCGGTGACCCAGCGCAAGAAACGTTTTGTCGCCATTATCCTGCCGCTGATCCTGCGCGCGAACGCTGAGCTTGAAGAGCGCCGCCGCCTGGTTGAACAAGCCGCCGATAAAGGCGATTTGAAGCGTCTGCGCAAATGGGCTGAGCTTTATCGTTACACCACCGGTTCTGATGATATTGAGGAGATCCGCGCGGCCCTGCTGGAACGGGTGGACACGGTTCCGGTTTCACTGGCGCTGGCGCAAGCGGCGATCGAAAGCGGTTGGGGGACATCACGGTTTTCGGTTCAGGGCAATGCGCTGTTCGGGCAATGGGCGTGGTCACGGGACCAGGGCATCCGCCCCAGCCAGTCAAAATATGAAAATGCCGTCGTTCGGTCTTTTGTCACCCTGTTTGATTCGGTGCGGGCCTATATGCACAATCTCAACACCCACCGGTCCTATGACGACTTCCGCAAAGCCCGCGGCAATCCAGATGCGGATATAGCGGATATGATCAAAACCCTGACCTCCTATTCCGAAGAAGGCGAGGTCTATGTCAGCAAACTGTTCTCGCTTATCACGAAGAATAATTTCCGCAATTACGAAAACGCCGTGCTGTCAACAAAATGACGTAAAGGCAATTCCTTTATTCAGCCACGCGCCTTAGGGAAGCCACTGGCGGCCCAGCCAACGCCAGCGCCCGGTTTCCTCGCCATTGACGAAATGCGGCATGGTGCAGTTGATGCGGCCACGGGTGCCGGTAATGGCATCAGGCAAGCGCACCTCAATCCGTCGATCCAGCACAATGGTCTGAACCTTGCCCATGCGAGAGGCAAAACACGCCACGCGGTTAAGGGGGCCGATCTCCTCATTGATGGTAAAGCCGTAAAGCGGCGGGTTTTCATCAAGCACCATGCTTTCGGGTGAAACATCAACAGCAGGGATGGGCAGCGCGTTAATGGCAAGTTTGAAGCGGTTCAAATCCCCATAGGCTTCGTTAAAGGCAAAGCGGGGGAATTCAAAATGATTCTGGGTCTTGTGCATGATGCCGGAATGCTGGCCAAAGGCCGCGATAAACCCGGATTCCTTGATCATGTCACGGATTTCCGGGGTGTATTCCCCATAAGGATAGGCGAAGAGTTGCGGCTTGATCCCCAGCTCTTCGATAAATCGGTTGTTGGAGGTGAGGATTTCCTGACGGCCTGTTTCAACATCGATTCTGTGCATATGCGGATGGGTGTGGGTTTGGCTGCCAAAATCCACCCCCTGGGCCTGCATTTCCCGCAGCTGGTCCCAGCTGGCGTAGCCGCGCAAGCCGCGATCAATGGCATTGGTGGCGACAAACACCGTCACCGGAAAACCGTATTCCTTAAGCCGTGGCCAGGCCTCTTTGTAAAGCGAGATAAACGCGTCATCGACAGTGATGGCGACCGCGTAATCGGGCAATTCCTCGCCATTAATAATAGCGGTGGTGATGTCGATCAGGGGCATGACCTGATACGGCCCTGACGCCAGTTCGGCCAGATGGCTTTCAAATTGCTCAAGGGTCGTGTTGGTGGACGGCAGGTTGACCGCCCCAAAGCGATGGTACATGACAACCGACGCATGATCAGCGGCCATGGCCACCCCGGCGGTGCAACTCATCATCACGGCCAGAAGAAACCGGCTGGCGCGACGTGCAATTTGATTAACGAAGGCAAGGTTTGCGTTCAACATAGATTATTCCTAATTGGTCTGGCTTTTGTTATACCAAAGCCTTGAATTGACGTCACCATTAACGTCATCACCTGCAACGTGATTTTCATTATTATAGGATTTCGGGCATGTCCGCTCAATCTGTCATCACATTGGCGCTGGATTCAAGTGCGGGCATGGCTTCGGTCGCGGTCGCGAGAGGTGGTGATGTGCTGGCCCAGGCCCGCCATGAAGCGGCCCATGGCCATGCCGCCTGGATCATCACCCTGGCAAGGGATGCCCTCACCCAGGCGAGTGTGGGGTTTGGTGATATTGGCGTCATCGTGGCGGGGCGTGGCCCCGGTTCTTTTACCGGCATTCGTGTGGCTCTTGCGGCCGCCAAAGGTCTGGGGCTTTCCCTCGGGCTTGCGCCGGTGGGGCTGTCGTCTCTGGCGGCGATGGCGAGGCATGATGCCGATGGCCAGTCGCCGGTGATCAGCGTCATCGACAGTCGCCGCAAATCGCTTTATTTCCAGGCGTTTTCACCTGATGGCGAGGCCCTCGGCGATGTTCAGGATGGTCAGGCTGATGATCTGGTCGAGCTTTCCCAAACCCTGATGGCCAACACCCTGATGTCCAACACCCTGATGGTGAAATCACAGACTGAAGGCCATCACCTTGTTATCAATGGTCATGATGCCGATACCCTGGCGCAACGGTTGACCGGCGAGGGCCTCCCCGCCCGCCCGGGGGCGGCTTTCGCTCCTCTGGCGGCGGATTTATGCCGGTATCACCATGCGTTTCCGGCGGTCAATGACGGGCTGGAGCCGCTTTACCTTGCCCCGCCGTTGATCAGCACCCCGAAATCATCATGATCAGGCCGCTTCGCCCTGATGACGGGCCTGCCATGGCGGCGATTGAACCGTCGGAGGACACAAGCGGCCTTCCCCGCCTGTTGATGAAACCGGCTTTTGCGGGGTTGGCGTTTGAAGAAGACGGGCAGATGCGGGGGTTCATCACCGGCTGGTCGATTGATCAGGATGGTGAGGTGATCCAGATCAGCGTTCATCCTGATCACCGCCGGCGGGGGATTGGCCAGGATTTGCTGGCGCGGTTTCGCCAGGACTTCGGGCGCAAGGGCTGTCGTCTTGAAGTGCGGGCGGATAACACCATCGCCCAGCGCCTTTACCGCAAGGCGGGGTTTGTTGAAGTTGGCCGCCGCAAAGGCTATTACCCCGCAGGCCCAAATAATGATGCCGAAAATGATGCCGAAAATGATGCCGAAAACACCAAGCATGAGCGGAAACCGCCGTTTCACATTGACATAACCGGGACAGCGTCCTAAGAGGTCGATATGGCTAAAAAACTGCATATTAAAACCTATGGCTGTCAGATGAATGTCTATGATTCGGACCGCATGGCAGATGTTCTGGCGCCCCTCGGGTACAGCGCCAGCGATAATGCCACCGATGCCGATATGGTCATCATCAACACCTGCCATATTCGTGAAAAAGCGGCGGAAAAAGTGTTCTCGGAACTTGGCCGTTTGCGGAAATGGAAAGAAGGTCAGCGGCTGCAGGGTCGTGACGTGAAGATCGCCGTTGCGGGTTGCGTTGCCCAGGCCGAAGGCCAGGAAATCAGCCGCCGCGCCCCCTGGGTTGATGTCGTGGTGGGGCCGCAGGCCTATCACCGCCTGCCGGAGCTGATCACCGATATTGACCCCGCCTCCCGCAATGCCGTCATCGACACGGATTTTCCTGTTGAGGACAAGTTTGATTTCCTGCCCGAAGAGCATACCCCCCGTGGTCCGGCGGCGTTTCTTTCGGTTCAGGAAGGGTGTGATAAATTTTGCACCTTCTGCGTCGTGCCGTATACCCGCGGGGCGGAATTCTCGCGTCCCGCCGCCTCCATCCTGACGGAAGCCCGGCGGTTGGTTGACAATGGCTCCGTTGAGCTCAGCCTGTTGGGGCAGAATGTGAACGCCTGGGCGGGGGAAGCGCCTGATGGCCGTGACTGGGATTTCGCCCGTCTTCTGCGTGAGCTGGCGGAGATCGACGGGTTGAAGCGTCTTCGCTACACCACCTCACACCCCAAGGACATGACCCTTGATTTGATCCATGCCCATGCCGAGATTCCGCAATTGATGCCGTATCTGCATTTGCCGGTTCAGGCAGGCTCCGACCGGATTCTTGATGCCATGAACCGTCACCACAGCCGTGATGATTATTTCCGCATTATTGACCAGTTGCGTGACGTTTGCCCTGACATGGCCTTGAGCGGCGATTTTATTGTTGGCTTTCCCGGTGAAACCGATCGCGATTTCGCCGATACCCTTAACCTGATCGATCGCGTCGGTTATGCTTCCGCCTATTCCTTTAAATATTCCCCTCGCCCCGGGACCCCGGCGTCGATGCGTGATGATCAGGTCGATGAAGGCGTTAAATCCGAACGCCTCGCCGGGCTTCAGCAATTGATCAACGCCCAGCAGCTGGCGTTCAATAAAGCCAAGGTCGGGGATGTCATGGATGTGCTGATCGAACGTCCCGCCAATAAGGACAATCAGAAGGCCGGACGAAGCCCCTGGATGCAGGCGGTGCATTTCCCTGCCACAACAGGTGAAATTGGTGATATAGTGTCTTTACGGATAACAGATGCGCACCAGAACAGTCTTTCCGCTGAGATGGTGTGATCACGGCCAGTTGAGAGCAGGAGACTCGATGAAGGATACCGACAGCGTGCGGCGCGGCAAAAGCCAGAACCACAGCATCAAGCTCGAATTTCAAGACAATGAATTCCTGCCCTTCCTTTACGGCCACCACAACAGTAACCTGACCGCCATTGAACAAGCGCTTGACGTTTCGCTCGACAGTTTCGGGAACATCATCAAAATCACCGGCAGTGAACACAATACCTCGACCGCCAAAGTCACGATTGAGGCCTTGTACAAGCGGATCGCCAACACCACCACAACAGAACGGGATATTTCTTCTTCCATGGTTAAAGATGCTTTGCGCTGGGCGGCAGATGCCAGCAACGACGGGATGAAAGCCTTTGCCAATAGCGACGGGGCCCTCGACACTTGGCGTAAAGTGGTGACCCCGAAATCAGCAGGCCAGCAGACCTATCTTGAGGCATTGTCGAGGCATGATGTGGTGTTCGGGCTTGGCCCGGCGGGGACCGGCAAGACTTACCTGGCGGTGGCAAAAGCGGTTGAAGCCTTGAAGGCGAAACGGATTGAACGGATTGTGCTGTCCCGGCCAGCGGTGGAAGCAGGGGAACGGCTGGGGTTTCTACCCGGTGACATGAAAGAAAAAGTCGACCCGTATTTGCGCCCGCTTTATGATTCGCTCTATGACATGATGCCGCCGGATATGGTTGATCGCATGCTGGCGTCAGGCCAGATCGAGATCGCGCCGCTGGCCTTTATGCGGGGGCGGACCCTGGCGCAATCCTATGTCATTATCGACGAAGCCCAGAACACCACGCCGGTGCAAATGAAGATGGTCTTGACCCGTCTCGGGGATGATTCCCGCATGGTCATCACCGGCGATCTGTCGCAGGTGGATTTGCCGTCAGGGCAGAAATCAGGGCTTGATGATGCCGTGTCTATCCTTGATGATGTCAAAGGTGTCGGAATCATCCGACTGAAAGGAAGCGACGTCGTGCGTCACCCTGTTGTCGCCCGCATCCTGACTGCATATGAAAAACGTGACCAAAGCTGATGGCCAGACCTGACCCTTTCCCCGCCGATACGCCAGACGACCCTGACAGTTTGAGCTTTATCATCGACCATGATGATGGTCATGAATTTGACTGCAATGTTGATGCCGGTGAATGGCGCGATGTCCTGACCCCTGAATTCACCACCCGCATGGCGGCTATTCTTGGCATGGCCCTGGCGCAACAGAAGACCGGCGCGACTGAAATTGCCCTGCTGTTCACCAGTGATGATGCGGTGGCCGCGCTGAACCAGATCCACCGTGATAAATCCGGCCCCACCGATGTCTTGTCCTTTCCGTCAGGGGAAGATGAATTTTTGGGGGATATTGCCCTTGCGTATGGCGTCATGGCGCGGCAGGCTCAGGACATGAATATCCCCCTTGCTGATCATACCTTGCATCTTGTTCTTCACGGCACGCTTCATCTCTGTGGTCATGACCATATTGAAGAGGCGGAGGCGGAAGTCATGGAAGGGCTGGAGATTGATATTCTGGCCCGTCACGGGCTGACCAATCCGTATCAACTCACCGACGGGGGCGCATCATGACGCTGATGCAGAAATTCAAATCCCTGATGATGTCGATCTGGCCGGGCCACTCAACCTCGCTTGCGCGTGAACAGATCACGGAATTGCTGGAAGAATCCATCCGCGATACCGTGACGTTTGACAGCCACGAAAGCATGCTGCTGAAAAACATTCTTGGCCTGCGCGATATTGCCGCCACCGATGTGATGGTCCCGCGCGCCGATATCGTTTCCGTCGATATCAACGACGGGGTGGATGTGGTGATGGGGCTGATGGTGGCGGCTAATCATTCCCGGGTTCCTGTCACCCGCGGCAGTCTTGATGACGTCGTCGGCATTCTTCATATCAAGGATGTCGCCCGTTGCCTGCATGAAAACAACACCGTCGATCTGATGTCGATGTTGCGCCAGCCGATTTACATCTCCCCCACCATGCGGACGATGGATCTGCTCCAGGAAATGCGGCTGAAACGCCTGCACCTTGCGCTGGTGGTGGATGAATATGGCGGCACCGACGGGCTGATCAGGATTGAAGACCTGGTCGAGGAGATCGTTGGCGAGATCAACGATGAGCATGACGACGACACCTCGCCGATCTTTGACGTGAATGGTGACGGCACGGCCCTGGCGGAAGCCCGACTTGAGATTGAACAGCTTGAGGCCCACACCGGCTCATTGCTGGAAGACGAAGACCGTGACGAGATTGATACCCTTGGGGGGCTGGTGATCTCCCTTGCGGGGCGTGTGCCTGGCCGTGGCGAAATTGTGCGTCATCCGCTTGGTGTTGAATTTGAAGTGTTGGAAAGCAACCCCCGTCAGGTCAATTTGCTGAAGGTTCGGGGGCTTGACCGCATTTCGGTTTCAGCAGATGCGCTGCCCGACAAGACCCCTTATCAAGCCCCCGATAAAGCCCCCGATAAGGCAGATGCGTAAATTCCCCCTTTCCCGTTATGCCCTGGCCATGGCGGCGGGGCTGGTGGCCAGTCTGGCCTTGCCGCCTATTGGATTGACGCTGGGGCTGTTTGCCCTGAGCATCCCTGCCCTGATGGTCATGCGCCGTGATGATACGCCTCACCCCACTATCCGCGACGTCTTCCTGCTGGGATGGGCGACAGGGGGCGGCTGGTTTGTGGTGTCGCTGTACTGGATCAGCAATGCGCTGGTGACATCAGGGGGCTGGCATCTGCTGCTGGTTCCGCTGGCAGGGCTGGGCTTGCCCTTGTTTCTCGGGCTGTTCTGGGGCGGGGGGTTTGCGCTCGCTCACGCCCTTACCGGTGCGCTTCGGCTTGGGCCTGTGCCCGCGGTGGTGATGCTGGCGGCAAGCCTGTCCGCGGCGGAATACCTGCGTGGACATGTGCTGACGGGGTTCCCCTGGAACGCCCCGGGGCTGGTGGCGGCGTCCCATGACCTGGGGCTGGCGGCATCGTCATTGATCGGCTATTGGGGGATGGGCCTTGTGGCGTTGATCTTCGGGATGTTGCCTGCGTTGTTGATCTGCGGCGATCGTTACCGGAGCGCGCGTCTGTGGGGCGGGGCGATGCTGGCGGCAATGGCGGGATTGCTTGTTGCCGCGCATATGCATCTGTCGTCAGCGGCGGTAAATTCATCAGCCAGCGGGATGATGGTGCGGCTTGTTCAGCCCAATATTGCGCAAATGGAAAAATGGCAACGTGATCGTCGCCCCGGGCATTTGGCGGCGCTGGTGGCGGCATCACGTCGGCCGGTGACCGCCCCCCTTGACCTGATCGTCTGGCCGGAAACCGCGTTTGCGGGAAGTTATGATCGTGAACCGGGGGTGCTCACCGCCATCACGCAAGCCGCGTCCTCTGGCTCGACGCCGGTGTTAACAGGGGTCTTGCGGGTTGAAAATGACCCTTTTGCCTTGTTTAACGCCATGATGGTGATGGCCCCTGACGGCGAGGTTCTGGGATCGGCCAGCAAGGCTCATCTCGTGCCATTTGGTGAATACGCCCCGATGCGGGATTACATCCCCTTCGCGGATGCCATTGCCGGTCCTTATGATTTCAGCCCTGGTGAAGCCGGGGTGGCGCTCACCATCACGCGCCAGGATGGCCGCGTGATCCGTATCCTGCCGTTGATTTGTTATGAGATTATTTTCCCCGGTGCTGTGCGCCGCAATTTTGATCGCGCCGAGGCGGAGGTCATGGTGGTGATCACCAATGACGCCTGGTTCGGCAATAGCATCGGCCCTCGCCAGCATCTTGCCATGGCGCAGATGCGGGCAGCGGAGATGGGTCGCCCCGTGGTGCGCGTCGCCAATACCGGTATTTCGGCAATGATCAACAGCAGCGGGATGATTACCCACCGCATCGAATATGGCACGGCTGGTGTCGCTGATGCTTTTATTGGCGGCACGAAAGCAACCTATTATCACCGCTTTGGTGATCGTATTTATCTGGGCATGCTGGTGATGGTGATTCTGGCGGCGGCTTTGCATCCCCGCTTGACGCGTTATATGGGGCGGGAGTAATCTGCGCGCTTAAACAAAATTCAATGAGAACCATTATGTCCCATCTGTTTACCAGCGAATCTGTTTCCGAAGGTCATCCCGATAAAGTCTGCGACCGCATTTCCGATGAAGTTGTTGATCTTCTTCTTGGCAAATACGGCGAAAGCCGGGTGGCATGTGAAACCTTGACCACCACCAACCGCACCGTATTGGCGGGGGAAATTCGTTGCCCTGAACCAGTGTCGACGGAAGAGGTGATCGAAGTCGCGCGCGCGGCGGTCAAGTCCATCGGGTATGAACAGGACGGCTATCACTGGCAACATATGGATGTCGCCAACCATCTGCATGAACAATCGGCCGATATCGCCATGGGCGTGGACAGTGGTGACGACAAGGACGAAGGCGCCGGCGACCAGGGTATTATGTTCGGTTACGCTTGCCGCGAAACAGATGTGCTGATGCCTGCCCCTATTCACCTGTCCCACCAGATTCTGAAATCCATGGCGGAGGCCCGCCACGCTGGTGCCGATATTCTGGGGCCGGACAGCAAGTCGCAAATCACCTGCCTTTATGAAAACGGCAAGCCGGTTCGTGCCGAAAGCGTTGTGGTTTCAACCCAACATAGCGCCGACGCCAGCCAGAGCGATATTCGTGACCTTGTTCGTGACCATGTCATGAAGGTTCTGCCCGACGGCTGGATGTGTGATGAGGATAAATTATACGTCAACCCGACGGGCAATTTTGTCATTGGCGGCCCTGACGGTGACGCAGGCTTGACCGGCCGCAAGATCATTGTCGATACCTATGGTGGCGCCGCGCCGCATGGTGGCGGTGCCTTCAGCGGCAAAGACCCCACAAAGGTTGACCGTTCGGCGGCCTATGCCGCGCGTTATGTCGCGAAAAACATTGTCGCCGCCGGTCTGGCGGAAAAATGTACCATTCAGGTGTCCTATGCGATCGGGGTATCCTACCCGCTGTCGATTTATGTCGATACCGCCGGCACGGGCGTGGTGGAAGACACCCGTCTTGCGGAAATCATCCCGAAGGTGATGGACCTGACCCCCCGCGGTATTCGTGAAACCCTCAAGCTGAGCGCGCCGATTTATGCCGCTTCTGCCGCTTATGGCCATTTTGGTCGTGTCGCGGGGGAAGCCGGGGCCGGCACATTCTCCTGGGAAGCGCTTGACCTTGTGGACGCGTTCAAGGCTGCGGTTTAACGCCGCCGTATTTCGTCGTCGTATTACGCCGTCGTATGTCGTTGGAGATCGCCTGTTCGGGCGTCACTTCTGTCGAGAGGTTTTTTGTGTCTTCACCTGCTGATCACGACCGTCTGATGTTTTATGGCCGTCGGCACGGCCGCCGGTTGCGGCCTCGTCAGGCGGAATATCTTGCCCGCGGCATGGCGGCCTTTGGGCTGCCCGAAGACACCTCTCTTACGGCAGATGGTCTTGACCCTCGGGGGTTTTTTGATCACGCCCCCGACCAGATGTTTCTTGAAATAGGTTTTGGCGGCGGTGAGCATCTTGCCGCTCGCGCCGAAGAAAACCCCAATGCCGGTTACCTCGGGGCGGAACCTTTTATGAACGGGGTGGCCAGCCTGTGTCGTCATTTGATCGAGCGCAAGATCACCAACACTCGCATTTGGCCCGAAGACGTGCGGCTGTTGCTGCCCGGTTTTCAAAAGGCCAGTTTTGATGGGGTTTTTGTGCTGTTTCCTGACCCTTGGCCGAAAACCCGCCATCAGGACCGCCGCATTATCCAGCCTTTGATGCTGGATGAACTGGCGCGGTTGATCCGCCCCGGGGGGGAGTTGCTGCTCGCCAGCGATGAGCCAAAAGCCAAAACCTGGATGATGGAACAAATGATGCGGCGTGATGATTTCACCTGGACGGCTGGTCGCGCCCGTGACTGGCGCACTCCGCCTGCTGGCTGGCCCGGCACCCGCTACATGGCGAAGGCTGATCGCGAAGGCCGGGTGTCGAACTGGTTTTTGTTCAAAAGAATCTGATCACCGCAACATGAGCTCGGGGTTGCCCTTTGCGGTGTTTGGGGCTATAAGATCAATAACAAAACTGTCAGCTTAAGACGGTGGGCCCCACGGCCCGCCTTTTTTATTGGCTGAATTCGCGATCAGATCGAGTGAAAGGATCAGCACAGGATGCTGCTTGAAGAGAAAATCGCCATGTTGATTGAACCGGTGCTGGAGCCGATTGAGTTCCGCCTTGTTCGCGTCAATTTTGCCAGCGGTGTGCTTCAGATCATGGCGGAGCCGTTTGACGCCGACCGTGAAATGACGGTCGAGGACTGCGCGAAAATTTCCCGCGGGGTATCCGCGGTGCTGGATGTTGAAGACCCGATCAAATCAGCCTATCAGCTTGAGGTGTCCTCCCCGGGGTTGTCGCGGCCTCTGGTTCGTCCTGAAGATTACACCCGGTTTGCGGGGGAGTTGGCCAAAATCTCCACCCGCAACCTGATCGACAATCGCCGCCGGTTTAACGGCCGCCTCACCGGTCTTGATGAAAATGATAATGTTTTAATGGATACGGCTTTCGGGCCGGTCTCAATCCCATTTGACGCGATTGAAAGCGCCAAGCTTGATCCGTCGGAATGGTTCCTCAAACCCCTCAAAAGCAGGAAGAAAGGTTAACACCATGGACACGTCATCTGTACCAGGCGCAGAGCTTATTCAGGTTGCTGACATCGTCGCCCGTGAAAAATCGATTGATCGTGAAGAAGTGATCATCGCAATGGAGCAGGCGATCCAGAAAGCGGGGCGGTCCCGTTATGGCCAGGATCGTGATATTCGCGCCAATATCGACCGTCGCAGTGGCGCCATCACCCTTGAGCGTGTCACGGAAGTGGTGGAAGACGTCGAAGAGGAAGCGGCGCAGATCACCCTGGCGGATGCCCAGAAGATTGACGCCAGCCTCAACCTTGGTGATTTGATTCGTGAACCCCTGCCGCCGCTGGAATTTGGCCGTATCGCCGCCCAGACCGCCAAGCAGGTGATATCCCATCGTGTTCGTGACGCGGAACGCGCCCGTCAGTTTGAGGAATACAAGGATCGCGTGGGTGAAATTGTGGTCGGCACCATCAAACGTGCCGAAGGCTATTCCATTTCTGTTGATCTTGGTCGCGCCGAAGGTGTGATTCGTCGTGAGGAAATGATCCCCCGTGAATTGCTCCGTCAGGGCGATCGTGTCCGCGCCTTTGTCAAGGAAGTCCGTGAAGAGGTTCGTGGCCCGCAAATTTTCCTGTCGCGTGGTGACAACCAGTTCATGGCGCAATTGTTCACCCAGGAAGTGCCGGAAATCTATGACGGTATTATCGAGATCAAGAATGTTGTGCGTGAGCCGGGCTCGCGCGCCAAGATCGCGGTTCATTCAAAAGACGCCAGCATTGACCCGGTGGGGGCGTGCGTCGGGATGCGGGGGTCACGTGTTCAGGCGGTGGTCAATGAACTTCAGGGCGAGAAAATCGAAATCATCCCCTGGTCTGAAGACACCGTCGCCTTTGCCGTTAACGCTCTGGCGCCGGCCGTCGTTTCCAAGGTCGTGATGGATGAAGATGCCGGCCGCATGGAAGTGGTGGTGCCTGATGACCAGCTTAGCCTGGCGATTGGTCGCCGTGGCCAGAACGTTCGCCTCGCCTCACAACTGACCGGTTGGTACATCGACATCCTGACCGAAGCGCAGGAATCCGAACGCCGTCAGGAAGAAACCCGTCAACGGTCCAGCCGCTTTATGGATAGCCTTGATATTGATGATGTCATTGCCCATCTGCTGATTGCCGAAGGTTTTGTGATGGTCGAGGATATTGCCGAAACCCCGGTCGAAGAGCTGATGACCATTCAGGGCTTTGATGAGGATATCGCGGCTGAATTGTCCCGCCGTGCGATTGATTTTGTTGAACGCGAAGCTGTGCGGATTTCCGAAGAACTCGACAAGCTGAAGGTTCAGGACGATCTCAAGGCATTTGACCACCTGAGCCCGGCCATGATTCTGGCGCTCGCCGAAAAGGGCATCCTTGAGCTTGATGACCTGGCTGATCTTGACTCCGATGAACTGGTCGAACATCTCACCAGCTTTGGCATCACCAGCACCGAAACCGCTGGCGATATCATCATGGCCGCCCGTGCCCATTGGTTCGCTGACGAAGATGACGCGGTAGAAGACACCGCCGCTGAAGAGGGCGAAACCACTGACTGAGGCCGAAACTGAACGCCGTTGTGTTGTCACCAATCAACGGCTTGATCCCCATGAGATGATCCGTTTTGTGGCGGATCAGGGTGGCATGGTGTTCCCTGATGTGGCGGCAAAACTGCCGGGGCGTGGGGCTTATGTCAGCGCTGATCGCGACGCGATCATCACGGCGATCGACAGCGGTAAGCTGGTGCGGGCGCTGGGCGGAAAAACCTGCCCCGATGACCTGCCGGCGATGGTTGAACAGCTGATGGTGAAACGATGCCAGGAAGCGCTGGCGATGGGGCGACGCAGTGGCATTGCCCTTGGCGGCGGCGGGAAGATCAGGGCGGAAGCGGTGGCCATTGGCCTGCTGATTGCTGATGACGCCTCCCCGCGGGAAGCCCGGGCCTTGCGCGGTGATGTTGACCATGACTGGGTCATCACGGCCTTGCAAAGCCATGAGATCGGCGTGCCTTTCGGGCGTCAGGCGCTGGCTTTTGCGGCGATCTTGCCCGGGGCAACGCGCCAAAGCCGCAAATTGGCGGAAGAATTGTGGCGCTTGGCCCATTATCGGGGGCAAGGCCGGTCAAATTAGGCGGAACCGCCGCCGCAAACAACGCCGCAAGGCGTGAAAGATTAAGCGCAATGGGGCGCGAAGGCTTGCATTACCATGCCTTGCCATTGTAAACCATTGCTTAACTGCAGGGCTAAACCCTGCGGGTGATCGGCACCATGATGACCATATCATGATGTCGATGACGTTTAGGACTGAAAGGGTCTCTGATGGACAAACAGGGTGATAAAAAGAAAACCTTGAGCCTCGGTAGTGGAAAGCTGACGCTTGGTGGTGTTTCTAATGATGGGGCCGCGACCCCTCCTGTGCGTGGGTCTGGGCGCGCTTCGGCTCGATCTGTTCAGGTCGAGGTCGTGCGCAAGCGCCAGCCAGGTGTTCGCCCGGCGCCATCACGCAAAGCTGCGGCAGAACCTGCACCTGTTGAAACCCCGGAAGTGGCGGAAGCCGCACCGCCGCCAGCGGCCACGGACAACCTGACCGAGACGGAACGCGCGGCACGCAACCGCGCCCTTCAGGAAGGCCTGAAGAAAAAGCCGGAACCGTCAGCAACGCCAGTTTCTGAAGCGGCACCCGCAACGGCGGAACCGGAAGTTGCGGCGGAACCCGAAGCTGCTGCTGAACCTGAAGTTCAGAAAACCCCTGCCGAGTTGCGTCGCCAGCGTGAGCTTGATGAGCTGAATGCCATCAACAAGCTTGAGGAAGACCGGCGGGCCGAAAACACCAAACGTCATGCCGCTGAACAAGCCCGGCGTGAGGCCAGCGCGCCGCGTGAAGACGCCAGCACGCCGTTTAATAATGACCCGGCGTCACCGTCAAGCCGGGCGCCAAACCGTCGCCGCGAAGTGCCGGACCAGCCGAAGAAACAAACCACCCGTCGCGGCACCGAAGACCAGCGCCGCCGTGGCAAGATCACCATCACCGAAGCTCTTGATGGTGGCGATTCCATGCGCCAGCGTTCGCTTGCGTCGGTGCGCCGCGCCCGTGAACGCGAAAAGGCGCGGATGCGTTCGGCTGATGCCAGCCCCAAGGTCAAGCAGGTTCGTGACGTGACCATCCCTGACGCCATCACGGTGCAGGAATTGTCCAACCGCATGGCGGAACGTGCCGCCGACGTCATCAAGGAACTCATGAAGCTTGGCATCATGGCGACGGTCACCCAGACGATTGACGCCGAAACCGCAGAACTGATCGTCACGGAACTTGGCCACAAGCCCAATCGCGTGTCGGAAGCTGACGTTGATATCATCAGCAGTGATGATGCCGATGACGCGTCGTCGCTCAAGCCGCGGCCACCGGTGGTGACGGTGATGGGCCATGTTGACCACGGCAAGACCTCTATTCTTGATGCCATCCGCGCGGCTGATGTCGCGGCGGGGGAAAGTGGCGGGATCACCCAGCATATCGGGGCCTATCAGGTCAATAGTGAAGCGGGCAACACCATCACCTTTATTGATACCCCCGGCCACGAAGCCTTTACGGAAATGCGGATGCGCGGGGCCAATATCACCGATATCGTGATTCTCGTGGTGGCGGCGGATGACGGGGTCATGCAGCAAACCATCGAAGCGATCAACCACGCCCGTGCCGCCGATTGCCCGGTTATCATTGCGGTCAACAAATGCGACAAGCCCGAAGCGGACCCCCAGCGTGTTCGCAATGAACTCCTGAGCCATGAGATCGTGACGGAAGATTTCGGCGGTGACGTGCTTTGTGTTGATGTCTCTGCCCATACCAAAATGGGTCTCGACAAGCTGGAAGAAGCCGTCATGCTGCAGGCCGAATTGCTCGAGCTGAAGGCCAACCCTGATCGTTCCGCTGAAGGCGCGGTGATCGAAGCCAAGGTTGAACGTGGCCGTGGTTCGGTCGCCTCCCTGCTGGTGACACGGGGAACGCTTAATGTCGGCGATATCTTTGTCGTCGGGGCGGAAACAGGCCGTGTCCGTGCGATGTATGATGACCATGGCAAGCAGGTCAAGACCGCCACCCCGGGGGACGCGGTTGAAGTGCTTGGCCTTAATGGCACGCCGATGGCGGGGGATTTGCTGACGGTTGTCGACAGTGATGCCCGCGCCCGTGAAGTGTCGGAATACCGCCAGCGTGTATTGCGCGAAAAAGACGCCGCCAGTGGCGCCCGCGGTTCGGTTGAACAAATGCTGTCGGCGATTGCCGCAGGCGAAGCCGAAGAGCTGCCGGTGGTCATCAAGACTGATGTTCATGGCTCCCTTGAAGCGATCCGTGTTGCGATCGACAAGCTGGCCACTGATCAGGTGAAAGTGCGGATTCTGTCGGCCGGTGTTGGCGCGATCAGCGAAAGCGACATCAGCCTTGCGGCGGCATCCCAGGGCATGATCATTGCCTTTAACGTGCGCGCCAATCCGCAGGCCCGTGATCAGGCGCGTCGTGACGGGATCGAAATTCGCTACCATTCCATCATCTATGAACTGATTGATGAGATCAAAGCCGCAATGTCCGGTCTGCTCAGCCCTGAAACCAAGGAAAGCTTCATTGGTTACGCTGAAATTCTTGAAGTCTTTAACATCACCAAAGTCGGCAAGATTGCCGGGTGTAAAGTCACCGAAGGCACCATCAAGCGCGGGTGCAGCGTTCGTCTTCTGCGGGATAACGTCGTTATCCACGAAGGTTCGCTCAAGACCCTCAAGCGCTTCAAGGATGAGGTCAAGGACGTCATCGAAGGCCAGGAATGTGGCATGGCCTTTGAAAACTATCATGACCTGATGGCCGGTGACGTGATCGAATGTTTCGAAGTTCAGGAAATCGCCCGCACCCTTGATTGATCGGTCAGATTGATCAAGGCCAACGGTTGCGGTGTGTAGAGGTTTGTTCTGATGGTTCAGCGGTCCCGCAAGGGTGATAAATCATCCAGTGAGAAATCCCAGCGCCAGTTGAAGGTGGGGGAGGAAATCCGCCATTTGATTGCGGATATCCTGCTGAAGGGAACGTTCTATGAGCCGTCGCTTGACGGTGTCGCCGTGACGATTTCCGAAGTTTCCATCAGCCCTGATTTTTCCAACGCCCGGGTCTATTGCCTGCCCCTTGGCGGCATGGATTACGACAATGTTCTGGCGGGGCTGAATACCATTGCCAAGCAAATCCAGCATGAATTGTCGCAACGCCTGACCATCCGCCGCACCCCGCGGCTGAAGTTCCTGCTGGATGAAAGCTTTGATGTCGCCGGGCGGGTGTCGAGCCTGATCCAGACCAATCAGGCCAATGCCCCGGCTGATGACCATGATGATTATGATGATCATGATGATCATGATGATCAGGATGATCAGGATGAGGCCGATAAGGCCGATGAGGCGGGGGCCTGATGACGCGGCACGACGGGTCTGCCCCCGGCCAGTTCAAGCGCAAGAAACTCAAGATTGATGGCTGGGTTATTCTGGACAAACCCCTGACGGTGCCCTCCACCAAGGCGGTGAATATTATTCGCCGCTGTTTTGGCGCCGCCAAGGCCGGGCATTCCGGCACGCTTGACCCTCTGGCCACAGGCATCCTGCCGATTGCCCTGGGGGAAGCCACCAAAACCATCCCTTACGTTATGGACGCCAGCAAGGATTACGCTTTCACCGTCAAATGGGGGGAGGAAACCACCACCGATGACCGTGAAGGTGAGGTCACGATCCGTCATGATCACCGCCCCAGCCTTGATGAGGTCAACGCCATCCTTGATCAATTCCGTGGCCCGATTTCGCAGGTGCCGCCGATTTATTCCGCCATCAAGAAAGACGGCAAACGCGCCTATGACATGGCGCGCAATAATGAAGAGGTTCAGCTCGATGCCCGTCAGGTGGAGATCCATCAGCTGAACTGCTTGAGCTGTGATGACCATGAGGCGAGTTTTCAGGTCACCACAGGTAAAGGCGCGTATATCCGGTCGCTCGGGCGGGATATGGCACGGGCACTCGGCACGGCGGGGCATATTGTTCAGCTTCGGCGGCTTCGGGTGGGGCCATTTTCCCTTGATAAGTCGATTTCGCTGGATTTCTTTGAAGAAATCGACAATAGTGCCGATGCTTTCAAAGCATTGCATCCGGTTATGACCGCGCTGGACGACATCCCGGCGCTGGCCATCACCGAAGAAGATGCGTTAAGGCTGCGTCGCGGCCAGAAGATTGAGCTGAAGGCGGGGATGACCTCGCCAAAGGCTGATCCCGATGCGGATGATGTCGTGATGACCGCGGTTCACCAAGGCCAGCTTGTGGCCTTGATCACCGTTAATGGTCCCACAGCATCCCCCATCAGGGTTTTCAATCTTTCCACCTAACTTGGATACAGGAGAACCCGATGTCGATTACCAACGAACGTAAAGCTGAACTGATTGCAGAGTTTGGCGCCAATGACAAAGATTCCGGCAGCGCCGCGGTACAGGTCGCTATTCTGACCACCCGTATCGTCAATCTGACGGAACACATGAAAACCCATAAAAAAGATTTCGGCTCACGTCGTGGTCTCTTGACCATGGTCGGCAAGCGCCGTCACCTGCTCGACTACATCCGTCGTCGTGACGAAGACGCCTATAAGGCCCTGATCGCAAAGCTTGGCCTGCGCCGCTAATGGCGAGCTTATAAAAAAAATTCACTGGCCTCGGGTTTTCCCGGGGCCGGTTTTTTTACCCCCCGAATTTCCCCAAACATCTGATTTCTTGACAATTTCACCGCGACCCCCTAAACATGGGGCAGATCTTAAGTGGAAAACAGGAAAGGGTGCCGGATCAGCCGGTATCGACGGGGAAAGGCCCCCGGAGAATTTCCCCCCGAAGACTTCCTCTCAGATGAGGAAGTTTCACGCACCACGGTGCTTTCTCTTTTCCCGATGATCAAGATCAACCGTTATCCCGAAAGGGTGGCGGGGCTGTTGCCGCAATGGTGCGGTAATGGTGATTTGGAGAAATGAGAGAAAATGTTCCAAGTTTTTAAAAAAGAAATTGAATGGGGCGGCAAGACGCTGACCCTTGAAACCGGCCGTATCGCCCGTCAAGCTGACGGTGCTGTGCTGGCAAGCATGGGTGAAACCACGGTGCTTTGTACCGCGGTCGCCGCGCATTCCGCCAAGCCCGGCCAGGATTTCTTCCCCCTGACCGTCAACTATCAGGAAAAGACGTTTGCCGCTGGTAAAATTCCTGGCGGCTTCTTCAAGCGTGAGGGCCGTCCAAGCGAAGCCGAGACCCTGATCTCACGTCTGATTGACCGTCCGATTCGCCCGCTCTTCCCGAAAGGGTTCAAGAACGAAACCCAGGTCATCTGCACCGTGTTGTCCCATGACATGGAAAATGACCCCGGCATCGTCGCGCTGGTGGGGGCATCCGCTGCCCTGACCATTTCCGGCATTCCGTTCTTCGGTCCGATTGGCGCCGCCCGCGTTGGCATGATCGATGGCGCCTATGTGCTGAACCCGACCTTTGCGGAAATGGAAGACAGCACCCTTGATCTGGTGGTTGCCGGGACACGCGAAGGCGTGCTGATGGTTGAATCCGAAGCCAAGGAATTGGCTGAAGCGGATATGCTCGGCGCTGTTAATTTCGGTCATGATGAAATGCAGACCGTCATTAACGCCATTATTGAACTGGCTGAGGTCGCCGCCAAGGACCCGCGTCCTCTGCCGGAAGAACCTGCCGAAGCCGAAGGCATTTCCAAAGCCATGGCCAAGTTCAGCAAGGATCTGGAAAAAGCCTACAGCATTGCCGACAAGACCAGCCGTCAAGCGGCGGTTGCCGAAGTCAAAGCGGCGGCAATGGAATCCCTTGATGAAGATGTTGATGGCGTTCTTGCCGGCGGGCTGTTCAAGGCCATGGAAGCGGATATCGTTCGCGGCTCCATCCTGAAGACCGGCCAGCGTATTGATGGCCGTGACACGTCAACGGTTCGCCCGATTGTCGCTGAAGTCGGCGTTCTGCCGCGCACCCATGGTTCCGCCCTGTTTACCCGCGGTGAAACCCAGGCGCTGGCTGTCGCCACCCTTGGCACCGGTCAGGATGAACAGATCATCGACGCGCTTGAAGGCGAATACCGCAACAACTTCATGCTGCATTACAACTTCCCGCCATACTCTGTTGGTGAAGCGGGCCGTGTTGGCTCACCGGGTCGCCGTGAAGTCGGCCACGGCAAGCTTGCCTGGCGCGCGATCAACCCGACTCGCCCCACCAAGGATGAGTTTCCCTACACCATTCGTGTGGTGTCAGAAGTGACCGAATCAAACGGTTCATCCTCAATGGCAACGGTCTGCGGCACGTCGCTTGCGATGATGGACGCGGGTGTGCCTCTGCCGCGCCCTGTGGCGGGTATTGCCATGGGTCTCATCAAAGAAGGTGATGATTTCGCGGTTCTGTCCGATATTCTTGGTGATGAAGATCACCTCGGTGACATGGACTTCAAAGTGGCGGGGACCGATGCCGGTATCACGGCGCTTCAGATGGATATTAAAATCACCTCCATCACTCGTGAGATTATGGATATCGCGCTTGCGCAAGCGAAAGACGGCCGGTTGTTTATCCTCGGTGAAATGGCGAAAGCCATTGGCACCGCGCGTGAAGTGCTGGCGGATACCGCCCCGAAGATCACCACCATGTCGATCCCCGTTGAGAAGATTCGCGACATTATCGGCCCAGGCGGCAAGATCATTCGTGACATCTGTGAATCCACTGGCGCGAAGGTTGATATCGATGATGACGGCACCGTCAAAATCGCCGCTTCCGATACCGCTTCCGGCGAAGCCGCCTACAAGCGCATTCACGACATTGTCGCTGAACCTGAGCTTGGGGTTATCTACACCGGTAAAGTGGTCAAGACCGTTGATTTCGGCGCATTCGTGAACTTCATGGGTGCTCGTGACGGGCTTGTTCATATCTCCGAGCTGCAGGAAGGCCGCACCGAAAAGACCACCGACATCTGCGCTGAAGGCGATGAAGTCAAGGTCAAGGTCATCGGTTTTGATGATCGCGGCAAGATCAAGCTGTCCATGAAGCGCGTCGATCAAGACACCGGCGCTGACCTGGAAGCGGGCGAATAATTCCGCCATACATCTGATGAAAAAGCGGGGAATGATCCCCGCTTTTTTTTGGCCTGGAATTTGGAAAAACTAATTTGGAAAAACTAATTTGGAAAAACTAATCCGGAAAAACGAATCTGGAAAAACCCATAATTTCGGCAAACTGTAATTTCGGGTAAAACTATTCTTCCCGCGGCACGCCGATATGGTGATAGCCGCCATCGACGTAATGTATTTCGCCGGTGACGCCTGACGACAGGTCCGACGCCAGGTAAAGCCCGGCGCGGCCAACTTCATCCATGTCAGGGTTGCGGCCAAGCGGGGCATGGGTTTCGGCGTGACGGAAGACATGACGCGCCCCGCCAATGGCGGCGCCCGCCAGTGTTTTGACGGGACCAGCCGACAGACCGTTGACGCGAATCCCCTCGCCCCCAAGGTCAACCGCCAGGTAACGAACCGAAGCTTCAAGCGCCGCTTTGGCGACCCCCATGACATTGTAATTGGGGGTGATGCGTTGCGCCCCGAGATAGGTGAGGGTGATCAGGGAGCCGCCAGCGGTCATCATCGGGCGGGCGGCTTTGGCAATTTCCGTAAAGGAGAAGGCGGAGATCAGCATCGAGTCCATAAAGGCTTTATGTTCAACCTCCATGTAATCGCCCTTCAGCGCCTCTTTATCGGCAAAGGCCAGGGCATGAACGACAAAATCAAGACGGTCCCAATGGTTGCGCAATTCGGTGATGACGCGTTCGGCCGACCCCTCTTCGCTGACATCATTGGCCATGGTGATGGAGCTGCCCAGCCCTTCCGCCAGCGGCACGACGCGTTTCGCCATCATGTCGTTCTGATAAGTAAAGGCCAGTTCCGCCCCTTCAGCCGCCGCCGCTTTCGCCACCCCATAGGCGATCGAGCGGTCATTGGCGACCCCCATGATCAGCCCGCGCTTTCCGTTCAGCAAACCGCCCATGATCAGGATACCTTTCGGAGCGCGAGGCTGGCGTTGGTGCCGCCAAAGCCAAAGGAATTGGACAGGGCGAGGTCGATATTCTTTTCCACCATGGTGGTGGGGATATCAATACCGCCAATGCCGGGGTCAGGGTTTTCAATATTGGCTGAACCTGCCACAAACCCGTCCTGCATCATCAGCATGGTGTAAATCGCTTCCTGAACGCCGGTGGCGCCAAGCGAATGCCCGGTCAGGGATTTGGTCGAGGTGACGGTCGGCAGATAGTCGCGTTTTTCAAACACCGCGCGCACCGCTTCCAGCTCGCGAATATCGCCAACAGGGGTTGAGGTGCCATGGGCGTTGATGTAATCGACCTGCCCGTCAAGCCCGTTGCCGTCAAACCCCGCGAGGGCCAGTTCCATGCACCGCACCGCGCCTTCGCCGGATGGCGCGACCATGTCATGGCCGTCGGAATTGGCGCCATAGCCCACCACTTCGGCATAGATTTTCGCACCGCGCGCCACCGCCCGGTCATAATCTTCCAGCACCACCATGCCGCCGCCACCGGCGATCACGAACCCGTCACGGTCCGTGTCATAAGGGCGAGAGGCGCGTTCCGGCGTGTCGTTGTATTTTGACGACATCGCCCCCATGGCATCAAACAGCACGGATAAGGTCCAGTGCAATTCCTCACCGCCACCGGCAAAGACAATGTCCTGCTGGCCGTAACGGATGGCGTCCACGCCGGAAGAAATGCAATGCGAGCTGGTCGAGCAGGCGGAAGTGATGGAGTAGTTCAGCCCCTTGATTTCAAAAAACGTCGCGATGCAGGCCGACACGGTGGAGGACATGCAGCGCGGCACCATGTAAGGGCCGACGCGCTTCGGGCTTTTCTCGCGGGTGGTGTCAAACGCCGCCAGCATATTGGCGGTGGATGGCCCGCCGGAGCCGGCGATCAGGCCGGTGCGGGGGTTGGAGACCTCGTCCTTGGTCAGGCCAGCGTCGGCAATCGCCTGTTCCATGGCGATGACGGCATAAGCCGCGCCTTCGCCCATAAAGCGCAATTGCTTGCGGTCAACATGGTCAGCGACATCCATCTTGACGGTGCCGTGGATCTGCGAGCGAAAGCCCAGCTCAGCGTAATCCGGGGCAAAGACAATGCCGGATTGGCCGGATTTGAGTGAGGCTTTCACTTCTTCGGCGTTGTTGCCGATGGAAGAGGTGATCCCGATACCGGTGATAACTACACGACGCATATGAACTTCCTTTAGGTCAGTTGAATAAGGTTTAGTCGTCTTTAAACAGGCCGACGCGAATGTCTTCGGCTTCGAACACCACCTCGCCGTCACACAGCACCTGGCCATCAGCGATGCCAAGGATCAGCTTGCGCATGATCAGGCGCTTGATGTCGAGCTTGAAGGTGACGAGTTTATGCTGCGGCTGGATCTGCCCTGAAAACCGCACTGAACCGACAGAAATGGCGCGGCCACGGCCGGTGCCGCCAGCCCAGCCGAGGTAGAACCCCACCAATTGCCACAGCCCGTCCATGCCAAGGCAGCCGGGCATCACCGGATCACCGGGGAAATGGCATTCAAAGAACCATTTGTCGGGATTGATATCAAATTCGGCAATAATCTCGCCTTTACCGGCACTGCCGCCATTGTCGTTGATCTCGGTGATGCGATCCATCATCAGCATCGGCGGCATCGGCAATTGCGGGTTGCCCGGGCCGTACATTTCACCTTGGGCGCAGGAAATCAAATCATCGTAAGAATACTGGTTCTTTTTTTCAAAAGACGGCATGGGTGACCCTTTCATTTCTAATCTGACCACAACATATCAGACTTCATTGCAATTGCGAATATATTGCGAATTTCCAAATTCTCATTAAAATAAGATTTATCGTATGAACAAACAGGGTATTGCGGGCGCGTGACGACGGTAAGCGAAAATGACCATATCAACCTGCTGCGGCAGCATGATTTGCGGCCAACCCGCCAGCGTATTGCCCTGGCCGGGCTGTTGTTCAACGCGCCCTGCCGCCATGTGACGGCGGAAACCTTGCGCGCAGAAGTCGCGGCTCAAGGCATCCCGATGTCACTGGCGACAATATACAACACCCTCAATCAGTTCAGCCGCGTCGGCCTGCTTCATGAAATCAATCTTGATGATAACGTCAGGTATTTTGACACCAACACGGACCACCATCATCATTTCTTTGACCCCAAGACCAATGACTTGATCGATATTCCCGCCGGGGCCATTGGCCTCAGGTCCTTGCCGGAGGCCCCTGATGGCCGAAGTGTTGAACGTGTTGATGTGGTTATTCGACTGGCTTAGGGTCACGCCAGCAGGGCGCTCCTGAAATAATTTAAAATTATTCTAAACTGCCTTGACCCTGTTTTGTTAATTCACTAATTTTTTAAGACCTGAACACGGCTTCACCGACAGTTAAATCGTGGTGTCAGGCCCAATTTCACCCCCAGGTAGATGGATCACAGGAGAACCTCATGTCTGAAAGCAAATGCCCGGTAATGCATGGCGCGGTAACAAAAAACAGTGGCGCGGCAACGTCCAACCGTGAATGGTGGCCGAATCAATTGAACCTGAGCATTCTTCACCAGCATGATCAGAAGTCCGACCCCATGGATGAGGATTTTGATTATCGTGAAGCGTTTAACACCGTCGATTACGATGCCCTGAAGGCTGATCTTCATGCTTTGATGACGGATTCTCAGGATTGGTGGCCGGCGGATTATGGCCATTATGGCCCGTTCTTCATCCGCATGACCTGGCACGCTGCCGGCACCTACCGCACCAGCGATGGTCGCGGTGGCGGCGGCACAGGCGCCCAGCGTTTCGCGCCGCTGAACAGCTGGCCTGATAACGGCAACCTCGACAAAGCCCGCCGCTTGCTGTGGCCGATCAAACAGAAATACGGCAACAAGATCAGCTGGGCTGACCTGCTCATTCTGACAGGCAATGTTGCGATTGAAAGCATGGGCGGCAAGACCTTTGGTTTCTCCGGTGGTCGCCCTGACATCTGGGCCCCTGAAGAAGATATTTACTGGGGTGTTGAAACCGAATGGCTTGGCAACAACCGCTACAAAGGTGACCGTGAGCTGGAAAGCCCTCTGGCGGCGGTTCAGATGGGCTTGATCTACGTTAACCCTGAAGGCCCTGACGGCAACCCTGACCCTCTCGCCAGCGCGCGTGATATTCGTGAAACCTTTGCCCGCATGGCGATGAACGACGAAGAAACCGTCGCGCTGACGGCGGGTGGCCACACCTTTGGTAAAGCCCATGGCGCCGGTGATGCCGGTCTTGTGGGGCCGGAACCAGAAGCCGCGCCGATGGAAGAAATGGGCCTTGGCTGGAAGAGCGCTTACGCCTCGGGCAAGGGCGGCGATGCCATCACCAGTGGTATTGAAGGCGCCTGGACCGCCAACCCCACGCAATGGGACAACGGCTATTTTGACCTCTTGCTGGGCTATGAGTGGGAGCTGACAAAAAGCCCTGCCGGTGCCCATATCTGGCATGCGGTCGGTCAAACCGAAGACGACATGGCCCCCCATGCCGCCGACAGTTCCACCAAAGTTCCGACCATGATGACAACGGCAGATATGGCGATGCGGGAAGACCCGTCTTACCGTGAAATCTCCGAACGCTTCCATAAAAACCCCGATCAGTTCCAGGATGCTTTTGCCCGCGCCTGGTTTAAGCTTCTGCACCGTGACATGGGGCCAAAGTCCCGTTACATGGGCCCTGAAGTGCCGGAAGAAGAGCTGATCTGGCAGGACCCGATCCCTGCCGGTTCGTCAACCTATGATGTCGATGCCGTCAAGGCGAAGATTGCCGCCAGTGGGCTGACCATTCAGGAAATGGTCGAAACCGCCTGGGCCAGTGCCTCAACCTACCGCGGGTCTGACATGCGCGGCGGGGCCAATGGCGCCCGTATCCGCCTTGCTCCGCAGAAAGACTGGGCGGTCAACAAGCCAGACCAGCTGGCGCGAGTTCTTGGTGTGCTGGAAGGCATCGCCAAAGACAGCGGCGCGTCGGTTGCTGATGTCATTGTGCTGGCGGGCAATGTTGGTGTTGAACAAGCCTCCGGCATGAGCCTTGAGTTCACCCCGGGTCGTGGTGACGCGACGCAGGAGCAAACAGACGTCGATAGCTTTGCGGTGCTGGAGCCGGTTGCGGATGGGTTCCGCAACTATCAGAAGACCGACTTCACCGTCAGCCCAGAAGAAATGATGCTGGACAAGGCGCAACTGCTGGGCCTGACCGCGCCGGAAATGACGGTGCTGGTGGGCGGTATGCGCGCCCTCGGGATCAGCGCTGATGGCCATGGTGTCTTCACCGAAACCCCGGGCAAGCTGACCAATGATTTCTTCGTTAACCTGCTGGATATGGGTGTTGAATGGTCGGCCACCGGCACCAATTCCTATGAAGCGAAAGATCGCGCAACAGGTCAGGTGAAGCGCACCGCCACCCGTTGTGATCTGGTGTTTGGCTCAAATTCCCAACTGCGGGCATTGGCGGAAGTTTACGCCGAAGCCGGTGGTCAGGAAAAAATGGCCAGGGATTTTGCCGCCGCCTGGACCAAGGTCATGAACAATGACCGGTTCGACGTCGCGTAACGTCACCAGCATCCTCAAACACAGAAAAGCCCGGTTAACCCCGGGCTTTTTTATGGTCTGATTTATTTTTGGTGGTCAGTATGAACGAAGGTTAATTGAAGACTTCACCTTCGAGCAGGCCCCAGATCGACCGCCGGAAAATCCAGCCCGTCAGATCACCTGTCGTGATCTTGCACCAGCCGCCACGGCAATATTCCAGTTCAGCCAGCACGCCCTTTTCCGCCACCGCGATGGCGCGCGAGGTTTCATTGGCGGATTTATGGATCTTGACGGTGGTGTCGGTGATCAAGGCCATGCGCTTGATCGACAAGGTGCTGACATGCATCCAGCCTGTCGTGCCGTCGCTATCCATGACCTTGCGCCAGACGTCAAATTCCCCCACCACTTTGAGCGGCAGGCCCTTGCGCTGATATTGCCATTTGATCGGGAAGTCCCGCCCCGGCCCGCCGCGCATGATAACGCGATTTGATTTCAACGTCACTATCCGCGGGATTTCATGATTGGTTCCGCTAATGGAAATGCGGTTATCCTGGGCCGAGACGATGGCAGCATTGGCGGATAATATAGCCGTCACAGCGATAATGGTGAACTT
>JAGWAQ010000120.1 GCA_021296375.1 Alphaproteobacteria bacterium | reverse complement strand
CATGGGAAAGGGCATGGGAAGAGCTTTTCATGTCACGGGGTTTTTGATGCCGATCGTTAAATACGTTTTGACGCCGCCTGTCAATCTGGTCATATTTTAGCCAGGACAGGGGCCGATATGCATATTGTGATTTCCAGATTTACCCGCCCCCAAGGGGCAACCGAAGATGAGCTGAAGGCAAAGTTTCATGATTCGGCCCCCGTTTATCGTGACCTTGAAGGGCTGGTGCAAAAATTCTATTTGATGGGGACGGATCAGGATGACGCGGGCGGCGTTTATGTTTTCCGCACCCGCGCCGAAGCATGTGCCCGTTTCGGTGACAACGTCTCCGCCAGAAATAACAGACCACAGCAAGTGATCACCACGGTCAATTCGGGCAAATATTCGCTTAACTAGGGACAATTCCAACCAAGGATAATTCCAACCTAGGATAATGAAATGACAGCAGTAACTCTTCTTGACGGTGGCCTTGGCCAGGAAATCAATTTGCGCTCCGATGGGCCGGCCACCGCGCTCTGGTCGGTTGAGGTGATGATGTCGCGCCCTGATATTGTGGAAGCCGTGCATCAGGATTTTATCAAGGCGGGGGCTGACGCCATCACCGTCAATGCCTATACGGCGACGCGGTCACGGCTGGCGCGCAATGGCCACCCGGAATGGTTTGAAGACGCCCAGGCCAATGCCCTCAAGCTCGCCCGGAAAGCGCGCGCGGACAGCGGCGCGGATATCCAGATCACCGGTTGCTTGCCGCCACTTGTCGCCAGTTATGTCACGGAACTGGCGGAAGATTACGACAATTCCTTTAAAGCCTTTGAGGAAATTGTCGCCGTCCAGCAGGACGGGGTTGATGTCATGTTCATTGAAACCATTGGCCTGATCGCCGAAGCCAACGCCGGTATTGACGCCGCCAAAGCTTCCGGCAAGCCGGTTTACGTCAGCTTCACCTTGAATGACGACAGCTCCAACACCTTGCGGTCAGGGGAAAAGCTGGAAGACGCGGTGGCAGAGGCGGCCGCCCGCGGGGTTGATGGCATCATGGTCAATTGCTCAATCCCCGAAGCGGTGACCGTCGCCATGCCGGTGCTGGCGACAGGCAATTGCCGGTTTGGCGGTTATGCCAACGGCTTTACCTCGATCGAAAAGCTTGTCCCCGGCGGCAATGTCGACGCGCTCAAGGCGCGCACTGATCTTGACCCCGCCGCTTATGGCAATTTCGTGTCCCAGTGGCTGGATGCCGGCGCTTCCATCATCGGCGGCTGTTGCGAGGTGGGGCCAGCCCATATCGCCTATCTTGACCAGATGCTGAAAGATGCCGGGGTTAAGCGCCAGAAACTGTAAAAGCGGGATAAGCCTGAACAATCCGGGGCCTGAATACTACAGGCGGATTGATTTCATTCGCTCAATCTGGTTAAACGTCATCAACGACGTTGTGCTGTTGTTTTCACTTTATCGGGAATAGTGAGTTGTCCATGTTTGCCCTTGTTCTTGAAGATGATCATCATGTCCTCACCCTGTCGGGGCAAATCAATATTCAGAACAGCCAGCAGCTGAAATCCCTGTTCAGTGATCTGGACGCCAGCCGCGATCTGGTGATTGACGCATCCGAACTTGAGTATATTGACTCATCCGGCGTCGCTTGCATGATCATTGCCTATAAAAAGCTCATGGCGGCAGGCAAGGCCCTCAAGTTGCGTAACCCGTCGGAATCCCTGATGACGGTGTTGAAAATCCTGAAATTCGAGAGCCTGTTCCAGATCGAGGGCTGATCAGCCCGTCAATTCATCACACCCGTCAATTTACAACACTTGTGCCGAAATCCTTGTCCTCAAGGGCGGCAAAAGCATGGCTGGCGATCGCCGTGTCCTGGGCGCCGGTGCCGGTCAAATCCGCAATCGTGATGGCGTCATCTTGGCGTGGTGATGGGCTGGACACAATATCGCCCAGTTCGATGGCCTCTGCCTTCAGGGTCAGCCCATGGAGGTGCTGGAGTTCCCCCAGGGTTTCAACCTGGCTGAGCCGGTCGCAGCAATAGACATCCGCCTCCGCCAGCACCGCAGGGGCCAGTTCTTGCTTGCCTTCGGCATCAGACCCCATGGCGGTGATATGCAGGCCAGGGTGGAGCCATTCGGGCTCGATCAATGCGCCGCGGGCAGGGGTGGTGGTGATCACCAATTGGCTTGCCGCCACCATGGATCGCGGGTCATCGGCGATTTCAACAGCCACCGCATCGCCGAAATGCGCCGCCAGATCATCAGCGCAACGGGCGGCGTTTTCAGGCGTCCGGCCATGGATCAGCAGGCGGCGGAACTGCCGTTCCAGATGCGCCGCCTGGGCCTGAAGTCGCGCCTGAACACCGGTCCCGAAAACCCCCGCGGTATCAACCTGGGCCGGGGCGAGATGCCGTGCCGCCAAGCCGCCGGCGGCGGCGGTGCGGATGTCGGTCAAATAGCCGTTGTCAAGGAACACCGCCCGCACCATGCCGGTTTCAGCGGCAAAATACACCATCAAGCCATTGACGCTCGGCAGGCCAAGGGCGGGGTTATTGAAAAACCCCGGCGATATTTTGACAGCAAACCCGTCCATCCCCGGCACATAGGCGGTTTTAACATCAATTTCACCGTTGCGATCATGGATATCCATCGACAGGATCGGCGGCATCAGCACCGTGCCTTGGGCGAGGGTGGCAAATGTCTTTTCCATCAAGTCGATCATGGCGCGATCAAGCCGCACGACTTGTTTCAACTCAGCTTCGGTATAGAGGGTGATGTTACTGGCCATAGGGGGAACCGTTGATGCGGGTGGTGCCGAGGGTAACGTCCTCGCCATTGACGATGCGGGTGAACATATCCATGTCGAGGTTGCGGCCGGTGATAATCGCCGCCGCGGGGGTTTCGATGGTCTTGAGCTTGCCGCTCATCATGGCGGCGATCCCCACCACGCAAGCCCCTTCAGCGATGATGCGATCTTCGTAATAAAGCGCCTGCATGGCTTTGTAGATTTCCTCTTCCGTGACCAGCAGCACATCATCCAGCAAGTCCCGGCAGAGCGCGAAGGAATAGGCGTTATCAAGGCCGATGCCGCCACCAAGACTGTCGGCAAGGCTCGCCACTTCCTCAACATCAACAGGTTCACCTGCGTGGATCGAGGCGTGCATGGCCGCCCCGCGATCCATGCTGATGCCGATCACCTTGATGTCGGGGTTGAGGGATTTTGCCGCCAGCGCAATCCCCCCCGCCAATCCGCCGCCGGACACAGGGACAAGAATGGTGGCGAGGTCTGGGCGTGCCGCCAGCAGCTCAAGCCCGATGGTGCCTTGCCCGGCAATCACAAACCGGTCATCAAACGGCGAGACGTCGATATAACCTTCCTCGCGGCACAGCCGTTCCGCCTCCTGCCAGGCGTCATCTTGCGACGTGCCGATGATGCGGACTTCAGCCCCCAGCGCCTTGATGCCATCCACCTTGACCTTGGGGACGAGCGATGACATGCAGATGATCGCCTTGATGCCGCGCTCGCGCGCCGCGTAGGCCACCCCGCGGCCGTGATTGCCCGTCGAACAGCAGGCAACGCCTTTCACTTTTGACGGGTCAAGCTGGGCAATGGCGGTCATGGCGCCTCGAATTTTGAAGGCGCCGATCGGCTGCATGTTCTCAAGCTTGAGCAGAAACTCACCGCCGGCATGTTGGCTGAGGAACGGCGAGGGGATGAGCGGCGTGGCGTCGGCATGGCCGCGGATCACCGCCCGGGCGGATTTAATATCTTCGAGGGTTACACCAAAATCTTGCATCATCATCACTCCCCTTTGATGATCAGGTTAAATCGGTTTTCCTTAAAACAGCAAGAGAAGAAGGGTAACCCGGCGGCGATCACGCCAATCTGAGGATGATGATGCCCGTCAGGACCAACACCGTCATGGCGATTTTCGCCAGCGTCAGGCGTTCCCGCAAAAACACCGTCCCCAGCAAAAGCGCAAACAGCACCGAGGTTTCCCGCAAGGAGCTGACCACCGCGATGGGCGCGAACAACACCGCCCACAGCACCGTGGCATAGGCGAGGTAGGAGGCGGTCCCCCCGATCACCAGCAGTTTGATGCCATCGCGTTGTTTCAGTTTCGTCATGGTGCCTTTTTCACGCATCAGCAAATACGGCACAAACATCAACGCGTTCATGATGGTCGAGGCGCCATAAAACGACAGGGCCGACCCCGCCTGCCGTGTGCCGTGGCCATCCACCATGGTGTAGCCCGCGATGCATAACCCCGCCAGCAGCGCCAGTAAAAGGCTGGTGGGGCTGGCCTTGACGATGCGGTATTGATGCAGGCCATGGCCAATGATGGTGAGCGAGATCACCGTGATCCCCATCAGATGCGCGGTGGTGAGTTCGGCTGAAAATACCGTTACCGTCACCACCGTGACGATCAGGGGAGAGGAGCCTCTTGCGATGGGGTAGACCTGGGTCAGCTCCCCGAAGCGATAGGCGTTCAGCAAAAAGATCTGATAACAAAGATGGAACCCGCCGCTCACCATCACCAGTGGCCAGACCTCCCATGACGGCAGGCCGGCATAAAGCATCCCCGCTACCCCGAGCGGCACATGCCCCAGAATAACCCCCGCCATGCCAAGGGCTTTGTCGTCGCTCTTGCGGACAAGAAAATTCCACAACGCATGCAGAAAGGCGGCGGATAGTATCGCCAGGGTGACGGTCATGGACATGGTTGCGAAAGCCTTTGGAAAGAATATCTAAATTTGTTCGATTATTCCTGTCGTGTCAATTGACCCCACCTTCAAGTGGCGGCGATCAAGCCAGCCGCAGGGTGACAACACCGGTGAGAATGACCACCGTCATGGCAATGGCTTTCAGATGCAATTCAAACCTTCACGCTGTGAGAACACGCCGATGAAGTCAAATCACAGTCTTGTGATAGCCCCGTTCAGGCCGTGGATATGGTGAACCGTGGTTATGGTGAGACGTGGTTATGGTGATGTTTTCCGCCAGCTCTAAACAGCCAGCTTTTAGCCCGACCGTATTTCAGGGCAAGGGGGAGATACGTTTATAGCGTTACGTTTTTATAAGGGAGAAATATGGTGCTGGCGGTGAGACTCGAACTCCCAACCGCCCGATTACAAATCGGGTGCTCTACCAATTGAGCCACGCCAGCGTCGCGTAGAATTTAAGGGATATAGTTATAGAAATATTAAAATAATATAATATTTTCAATTGCTTGACATTTTTATTTCGTTTGTAATACTCGATAAAATGCACATATGTCGACGTTCTCTGAGGTCATTATCTTTACTTGTTCAAATTTAGATTAACCATTAATTTAAAACGTCTTTTTAATACTTACTTTGAGAGTAATCAGAATGACATCGAAGAAGAACATTTTTGTATTTGGTGCAACAGGTATGGTTGGAACTGCTTTTGAACAAAAAGTTTCTAATACCCAACATTCTTTGTTCAAAATCAACCGTGATTTTTTTGATGTAGAAAAGGACCAGCTTACGCGTGAATTGATCAGCGGAGCAGATTACGTTGTCAATTTTGCAGGGATCATTAATAGTAAAATTCAAAATACACATGAAAAATCTGTTTATTGTTTCTACACATTATTTCCAGTTAAACTTGCAGATATCTGTGACTCAAGCAATATACCACTGATCCACATGTCGACGGACTGAGTTTTTTCGGGAAAGAAGGGT
>JAGWAQ010000119.1 GCA_021296375.1 Alphaproteobacteria bacterium | reverse complement strand
AGCCGCAAACCTGCCGGGGCGTTTTACGCTTTCCCCAACATCACGGGAACGGGCATGTCCTCCCATGATCTGCAAACCGCTCTTCTGGAAGACGCCGGGGTTGCGCTCATCAGCGGAACCAGTTTCGGCGATCAGGGCGAAGGCTACATCCGCTTTTCCTGCGCCAATTCTGACGCCGCCATTGAAGAAGCCCTTGAACGGATCAACAGCTGGTTGACGTCCAATATTGCCTAAATTTTAAGCATCTGCTTTTTTATTGGGCATTTTGTCGCCGTTTTCTTCAATTCATCTCGGGGTAAATTCAATTTTTTCGGGAGTTTTGCGTATTTTTTCGCCGTTTCTTTTCTTCCTGTTTGTTGGATTTACAGGGGGTCACGTCACCCGGCCCGTGCTTGCGGATGTTTTTTGCTGGTATTTGGTCTGAAAACCGCCTATTGGCATGAATGTTGCATAACTTATCATGTAATCTTTCTGGAGACCTCATGATGAAAAAACTCGAAGCCATCATCAAACCGTTCAAACTCGATGAAGTGAAAGAAGCGCTTCACGAAGTTGGCATTCAAGGCATCACCATCACCGAAGCCAAAGGGTTCGGTCGGCAGAAAGGCCACACCGAGCTGTACCGAGGCGCCGAATACGTTGTCGATTTTCTGCCCAAGGTAAAGATTGAAGTCATTATCGAGGATAATCTCGTCGATGCTTCTGTTGACGCCATCTTGAATGCCGCCGCCACCGGCCGCATTGGTGACGGCAAGATTTTCATTTCCCCGATTGAGGATGTCATCCGCATCCGTACCGGTGAACGTGGAGCAGACGCAATCTAGGGTGAAGCCACCCCTGCCCCACATCAAGCACGTTTCGAATTAACTTTTGCAAAATGGAGAACATAATGTCTGATGCAAAAACAATCCTGAAGATGATCGCCGATAACGAGATCACCTATGTTGATCTTCGTTTCACTGACCCACGTGGCAAAATGCAACACGTGACCCAGCATGTTTCCACCATTGATGAAGACTCCCTTGCCGAAGGCTTCATGTTTGATGGGTCTTCCATCGCAGGCTGGAAAGCGATCAACGAGTCTGACATGAACCTGATGCCAGACCTGTCCCGTTGCTACATTGACCCGTTCTTCGCCCAGCCGACCCTGGCGATTTTCTGTGACGTGCTTGAGCCATCAACCGGCGAAGCGTACAGCCGTGACCCACGCTCGACCGCAAAAGCGGCCCTGGCCTTCATGGAAACCGCAGGCGTGGCGGACACCGCGTTCTTCGGTCCAGAAGCGGAATTCTTCATCTTTGAAGACGTCAAGATTGACGTTTCCATGAACCGCGCGATGTACGAAGTCGACAGCGTTGAAGGCCCGTACAACTCGGATCGCGCTTATGAAGAAGGCAACATGGGCCACCGCCCTGGTGTTAAAGGCGGGTACTTCCCTGTTCCTCCCGTTGACAGCGGCCAGGACATCCGTTCTGAAATGCTGTCCGTCATGGCGGAAATGGGTGTTCCTGTTGAAAAGCATCACCACGAAGTTGCGCCTTCACAGCACGAACTCGGCGTTATGTTCGGCACTCTGCTTGAAACCGCTGACAACATGCAGCTCTACAAGTACTGCGTCCACAATGTTGCCCATGCCTATGGTGTTTCCGCGACCTTCTTGCCCAAGCCAATCGCTGGCGACAATGGTTCCGGGATGCACGTTCACCAGTCGCTCTGGCAGGATGGCAAGCCGCTGTTCGCAGGCAATGGTTACGCTGATCTGTCCGAAATGGCCCTGTTCTACATTGGCGGCATCATCAAGCACGCCCGTGCGCTGAACGCGTTCACCAACGCCTCCACCAACTCTTACAAGCGGTTGATCCCGGGTTACGAAGCGCCTGTTCTGCTGGCGTATTCTTCCCGCAACCGTTCCGCATCCTGCCGGATCCCGTTCGTCAACAGCCCGAAGGGCAAGCGTGTTGAGGTTCGTTTCCCTGATGCGACCGCCAACCCGTACCTGGCGTTCTCCGCCATGCTGATGGCTGGCCTTGACGGCATCCGCAACAAGATCCACCCGGGCGAAGCCATGGACAAGGATCTGTATGACCTGCCAGCCGAAGAGCTGAAGGAAATCCCGACCGTTGCCGGTTCCCTGCGTGAAGCCCTTGAAGCGCTTGACCAGGACCGTGAGTTCCTGACCCAGGGGGATGTCTTCACCAATGACCAGATCGACGCTTACATCGAGCTGAAAATGGAAGAAGTCATCAACTTTGAGCATACTCCGCATCCGGTCGAATTCCAGATGTACTACTCCAGCTAAGCCTGGCGTCACCTTGAACAGGAAAAGGGCGGCCTTGTGGTCGCCCTTTTTTTGCGCCAGCTTGAGGAAATCCGGCATATCTTGGGATCACCCCTTGCCCTTACGGCTAGATGATGTAGAAATATGGTGTATTTGACCGGAATATCCTGGGGTAGACATGGCCGATCTGTTCAACGCCGCCGCGACTGATAATTACACCGCAAATGAAATTGAGGTTCTTGAAGGCCTTGAACCGGTGCGCCGTCGCCCGGGGATGTATATTGGCGGCACCGATGATCGCGCTCTTCACCACATGGCGGCAGAGATTATCGACAATTCCATGGATGAAACCGTCGCCGGTTTCGCCAGCCGCATTTCCGTTGCGCTTAATGAAGACGGCAGCCTGACCGTGGGGGATAACGGCCGCGGCATCCCCACTGATCCGCACCCGAAATTCCCGAAAAAATCTGCCCTTGAAGTCATCATGACGACGCTTCATGCCGGCGGTAAATTTGAAGGCAAGGCGTATTCCACTTCCGGCGGTTTGCACGGCGTTGGGGCGTCGGTGGTGAACGCCCTGTCGGTTGAAATGACGGTGGATGTCGCCCGCAACAAGACCCTCTATCGGCAGAAATTTGCCCGCGGCATTGCGGTCGGCGGGCTTGAGGAAGTCGGGGCGGCCCCCAACAAGCGCGGCACGGAGGTTACCTTCATGCCGGATGCGGAAATCTTTGGCGAAAACTGGGCGTTCCGCCCCCAGACCCTGTTCAGGATGATCCGCTCGAAAGCCTATCTGTTTGCGGGGGTTGAGATACGCTGGTCCTGCCACGCCAAATGGCTCAAGGACGGGGATGACATCCCCCAGGAAACGGTGATCAAATACCCCGGTGGCCTGGCCGATTTCCTGACCGACACCACCAAGGGCAAGGCTATTCTCATCGCCAGCCCGTTTGCCGATAATGTTGAGGTCAATGGCGAGAAAGTGGAGTTTGCCATCACCTGGTTTGGCCCTGGCGAAGACGGGTTCGTGCAATCCTATTGCAACACCGTCCCTACCCCTGATGGCGGCACCCATGAAACCGGCTTGCGGCAATCCCTGACCCGCGGGATGCGCGCTTACGGGGAAATCGCGGGCAATAAAAAAGCCGCTGATCTGACGATGGATGATGTCATGGCATCCACCGGCGCTGTCTTGAGCGTGTTCGTGCGTGAGCCGCATTTCCAGGGTCAGACGAAAGACCGGCTGGTGTCGCAGGACGCCACTAAACTGGTGGAAACCGGCCTGCGTGACCGTTTTGAAACATGGCTGTCGGCTGATCCGGAGCGGGCGGGGTTCTTGCTGGATGCCGCGATTGAGCGGATGGAAGAGCGCAAACGCCGCAAACGTGACAAAGACGTGGCGCGCAAAACCGCCACCCGTAAACTGCGCCTGCCCGGCAAACTGGCGGATTGCTCTTCCACCGATGGTGATGAAACCGAGCTGTTCCTCGTTGAGGGCGACAGCGCGGGCGGCTCCGCCAAACAAGCGCGTGACCGCAAGACTCAGGCCGTTCTGCCCCTGCGCGGCAAGATCCTCAATGTGGCTTCCGCGACGGATGAAAAGCTTGCCCAGAACCAGGAATTGTCGGATTTATCCCTCGCCCTCGGGGTCCAGCCGGGCAAGAATTTCAATATCGAGGCCTTGCGTTATGGCCGCGTCATCATCATGACCGACGCCGATGTCGACGGCGCCCATATCGCCGCCCTGCTGATGACTTATTTTTACCAGCAGATGCCGCATCTGATCGAAAGCGGGCGTCTTTATATCGCCCAGCCGCCGCTTTATCGCCTGGCGCAAGGCGGCAATGTTCTCTACGCCCTTGACGAAGCCCACAAGGATGAGCTGATCAAAAGCCAGATGAACGGCCGTGGCAAGATCGAGATCAGCCGCTTTAAAGGTCTTGGGGAAATGCCGCCGGCGCAATTGAAGGAAACCACCATGTCGCGGGCTTCGCGGCGGCTGTTGCAGGTGCATTTGCCGAAACGGGACACCACCGGGGCTGATGATCGCCGTCAGGTGGATGGGCTGGTCAATACCCTGATGGGACGCAAACCGGAATTGCGCTTTGCCTATATTCGCGACCATGCCGCCGATGTGCTGGAAGAGCTGGATATCTAAAGCCGCTCCAGAAAGCCTGTTAACGCCACGGTGACGTCATCAGGGCTTTCCACCGTCGGCAGATGCCCGGCATTGGCGATTTCAACATAATGACTGCCGCGGGTCGCGTCCGCCATATCCAGCACCATTTGCGGCGGGGTCAATGTGTCCAGCTCCCCCACCATGAAGAGCGAGGGCTTGGCCCATGCGCGCAAAGTGTCGAACTGGTCACGGCGGGTCATGATGGCGGTTTGCTGAAGGGTGAAATTTTCCCGCCCGACGCTTTCGGTCATGGCCATCACCACATCCGCCACATCAGGGTTATCGAGGTGATGCGGGGCGATGAAATTCGGCAGAAGACTGCGGGTCACGCCTTTGAACTTGCCGTGCTGGCTCAATTCAATCAAGGCTTGGCGCTGGGTGCGCTTGTCGAGGCCATCGGTTTCGGCATTGCTGTCCATCACCACCATCGCCGACAGACGATCCGGCGCCAGGCGGGCGAGTTCAAGGGTGACGTAACCGCCCATGGAAAGACCAATGGGAATGATCGGCCCCGACACGTCATCAAGCACCTTTTGCGCCATCGCCGTGATGCTGTCCATGCCTGTCGTCACCGCATGATGAACGGGATAATTCGCCCCCAAAGCCGACGATTGATCCGCAAAAAGATCACGGGTCAGAAGTAATCCCGGGATGAAAACAAGGGTGAACATGACGATAATCCCGAACCAGAGCGCTAGTTATGGTCCCTGAATGCCATTTTGGTTGACGTCACACCAGCTTTTTTGTACAAAAGAAGGGAATTTAAGCCTTTTTCCTGTTTTTACGGCTTGTAGAAAATATTCCCCAACAGATATCGGATTTAAATGTGACCTTTCGTGATCTCGGCTTAAGCGACCCGTTGCTCGACGCCATTGAAAAGGTTGGCTATACGGAGCCAACGCCAATTCAAGAAAAATCCATCCCCGTGGTGCTGATGGGACGTGACGTTCTCGGCTCTGCCCAGACA
>JAGWAQ010000118.1 GCA_021296375.1 Alphaproteobacteria bacterium | reverse complement strand
GGTTCATCAAACCCATCCAGCTCGGGTTGGTGGACAGCTTGAATGATCTTGATGACGTCGCCGATTGTTTTGACAAGCTTCTGGCTGATCACCAGCAGACCCCGTGAATCGTTCTGGATACACCGCAAGACTTGAATATTGGCGGGACAAGGTATAGAAAACCTGTAACCATTTTCGTTCTTAATGAGGAGCCCCCCGCCCATGTCGAAGGTAAAAGTAAAAACGCCGGTTGTTGAACTTGACGGCGATGAGATGACACGCATCATCTGGCAGAAAATTAAAGACAAGCTGATCCACCCTTACCTCGACATTGACCTGAAATATTATGACCTCGGGATGGAATATCGTGATCAAACCGATGATCAGGTGACGATTGATTCCGCCAATGCCATCAAGGAATACGGTGTTGGCGTCAAATGCGCGACCATCACCCCTGACGAAGCGCGGGTTGAGGAGTTCGGGCTCAAGAAAATGTACAAATCCCCTAACGGCACGATCCGCAATATCCTTGGCGGCACCGTGTTCCGTCAGCCGATCATTTGCCGCAACGTGCCGCGGCTTGTCCCGGGCTGGACTGACCCTATTGTCATTGGCCGTCACGCGTTTGGTGACCAGTATCGCGCCACGGATATGGTGGTGGATCGCCCCGGCAAGCTGACCATGACCTTCACCCCTGATGACGGCTCAGCCCCCATCACCCATGATGTCTTCACCTTCCCTGATGGTGGCGTCGCCATGAGCATGTATAACCTTGATGAGTCGATTCGCGGCTTTGCCCGCGCCTGCATGAATTACGGCCTTGATCTCGGCTGGCCAGTCTATCTCAGCACCAAGAACACCATCATGAAAGCCTATGACGGCCGCTTCAAGGATATCTTTGAAGAAGTCTATCAAGATGAATACAAAGACAAATTTGCCGCCGCTGGCATCAGCTATGAGCATCGCCTGATCGATGACATGGTGGCCTGCGCCATGAAATGGAACGGCAAGTTCGTCTGGGCCTGCAAGAATTATGACGGCGATGTCCAGTCCGACACCGTCGCCCAGGGCTTTGGCTCACTTGGCCTGATGACCTCGGTGTTGATGACCCCCGATGGCAAGACCGTCGAAGCCGAAGCGGCTCATGGCACCGTCACCCGCCATTACCGCCAGCACCAGCAAGGCAAATCGACCTCCACCAACCCGATTGCCTCGATCTTTGCCTGGACGCAAGGGCTCAAGTACCGCGCCAAGTTTGACGACACCCCGGATGTTGCCAATTTCGCCAAAACCCTTGAAGATGTCTGCATTCGCACGGTCGAAAAGGGCAAGATGACAAAGGATCTGGCGCTTCTGATCAGCCCTGATCAAGCCTTCCAGACGACTGATGAGTTTCTGGATACCCTTGATATCAACATGCGCGACGCGGCGAATTTCTAGGCCAGGTTAACAGACAGCAAAGGGCAGGTTTTCACCTGCCCTTTTTTATGCCTGCAATTGATGGGGGATAAGCCGCTCGGGTTACCCCGCCAGCACCGCCGCGATCGCGTCGAGCGCCGCTTCGGCCTTGCTGGCGTCAGGACCGCCCGCTTGCGCCATATCAGGGCGCCCGCCCCCGCCTTTGCCGCCAAGCGCTTCAGACCCGATGCGGACAAGGCTGACCGCATCATGACGATCAACCATGTCTTTCGTCACGGCCACCACGATGGACGCTTTGCCCTCGTCGCGGGAAATAATGGCGACCACCGTAGTGGCGGCATCCTTGAGAATACCGTCAGCGATGGATTTCAGGTCTTTGGCGGGGGTGTTGTCAAGCACACGCCGTTCAAACGTCATGCCGTTGATCGTTTCAGACCCGCCATTGCCACCGCCGCCTTCGGCCATGGTTTTGCGCAATTCGGCAATCACCTGATCAGCCTTGCGGCGTTCCGCCACCAGGGTGGCGACACGTTCCGCCAGTTGATCGGGGGTTGTTTTCAGCACCGCCGAGGCTTCATCCAGCACCGCCAGGCGATGATTGAGCCAGGCCACCGCACCTTCGCTGGTGACCGCTTCGATGCGCCGGACACCGCCAGCCACCGCGCCTTCCGTGGTGACTTTGAAGAGGCTGATGTCGCCCGTGCGATTAACATGGGTGCCGCCACAGAGTTCAACCGACCAGGCGCTGCGGCCCTCAACATCAGTAGGCCCGCCCATCGAAACAACACGCACCTCATCCCCGTATTTTTCCCCGAACAGGGCAAGCGCGCCTTCTTCAATGGCGGCATCCGGCGTCATCAACCGGGTGGTGACGTCACTGTTCATGCGAATACGGCTGTTGACGATGCGTTCAACGGCGGACAGTTCCTCCGCCGACACCTGCTTGGTGTGGCTGAAGTCAAACCGCAGGCGTTCAGGGGAGACTTGCGAGCCTTTTTGCATGACATGATCCCCCAGCACTTCCCGCAGGGCTTCATGCATCAGATGGGTTGCGGAGTGATTGGATTTCAGCAAATCCCGCCGTGCCGCCTCGACCTTCAGGTTGACGCTGTCGCCAACCGCGAGGTCTGCTGTTACTTCAGCTTTATGGACAAACATCCCTGTCGGGGTTTTCCAGGTGTCGAGAACTCGCGCCAGCACTTTATCACTGCCAGGGGCGAGAATATCCCCCTGATCCCCGACCTGCCCGCCGGATTCAGCGTAAAACGGCGTCTGGTTGGTGATGATGGCGACCTCTTGCCCGCGGGTGGCGGCGGACACTTCAGCGTCCCCGGCGATGATTGCCGTGATCAGCCCCTCGGCTTCGGTGCTGTCGTAACCGAGAAATTCAGTCGCGCCGAGTTTATCCGCCGCGGTCACATAGATCGCCGCCATGGCGCTGTCACCGGAGCCGGACCAGGCCTTGCGGGCCTTGGCCTTCTGTTCATCCATCGCGGCATTGAACCCGTCAAGATCAACATTCCATTTGAAGCCGCGCATGACATCCTGGGTCAAATCAATGGGGAAGCCATAGGTATCATAGAGTTTGAACGCGGTGTCGCCATCAAGGGTGCTGCCCTCCGGCATCCCGTCGACCTTATCGACGAGGATTTTAAGCCCCCGCCCGAGGGTTTCCTTAAAGCGGGTTTCCTCCATCTTGAGGGTTTCGGTGATCAAGCTCTGGGTGCGTTGCAATTCCGTGAAATGCCCCCCCATTTCATGAACAAGCGCGGGAACCAGCCGATGCATCATCGGCTCAACACAGCCCATCTGATGGGCATGGCGCATGGCGCGGCGCATGATGCGGCGCAACACATAGCCGCGGCCTTCGTTGGACGGCAGGACGCCATCAGCGATCAGAAAGGACGATGCCCGCAAATGGTCAGCGATCACCCGGTGGGACACGGCATGGTCACCGTCAACCGCCTCACCCGAAACATCAGCCGACGCCCGGATCAAGCTTTGCATCAGGTCCGTGTCGTAATTGTCATGAAACCCCTGCATGACCGCGGAAATACGCTCAAGCCCCATGCCGGTGTCAATCGAAGGTTTCGGCAGGTCAATCCGCTCACCGCTGGCGAGCTGTTCGTATTGCATGAAGACCAGATTCCAGATCTCGATAAAACGGTCACCGTCTTCGTCAGGTGAGCCCGGAGGACCGCCGGGGATATGATCACCGTGATCATAGAAAATCTCGGAACAAGGGCCACAGGGGCCGGTGTCCCCCATGGACCAGAAATTGTCCGAAGTGGCGATGCGAATAATGCGGTCATCACCAAGCCCGGCGATTTTCTTCCACCAATTGGCGGCGTCATCATCGTCATGATAGACCGTCACCAGCAGCTTGTCTTTCGGCAGGCCATAAATATCGGTGATCAAGGTCCAGGCGTGATGGATGGCCTCTTCCTTGAAGTAATCGCCAAAGGAGAAATTCCCCAGCATTTCAAAAAACGTGTGGTGACGGGCGGTATGGCCAACATTTTCAAGGTCATTATGCTTGCCGCCGGCGCGAACGCATTTTTGCGACGTCACCGCCCGTGGCACCGCCCGGGATTCACCGCCGGTAAAGACATTCTTGAACTGCACCATGCCCGCGTTGGTGAACAGCAAGGTCGGGTCATTGGTCGGAACAAGCGACGATGACGCCACCACCTCATGGTCATTGCGGCCAAAATAATCAAGAAAAGTGTCGCGAATATCGTTAACGGATTTCATGGTGCTGTTCCTTATACGTCACCTTCACTTTTTATGGCCAGCCGTGGGGTTTGTCCACCCCTCCGCCGAACTTCCGCCAAGAAACTTGATCGTCAATTCGCCGTCCCTCTGGCCACAGGGCATAAAAAAACCGGCGGAACATGCCGCCGGTTTGATGGAGATTTGCGTAAGGTTTTATTCCGCTTCCGGTGGCGCCGGCGGCAGATCATCCCCCTCACCTTCCTGGACCGGCGATTGATCGAGCATGACCTCATCAAACAGGCCGGCATTCTGGCGCAGGGCATGTTCAATTTCATCCGCGATGGCGGGGTTATCACGCATGAACTGCTTGGCGTTTTCACGCCCCTGGCCGATGCGGGTGTCGTTATAGGAAAACCAGGAACAGGATTTCTCGATCAGGATGGCGGCAACGCCAAGGTCAATCAGCTCCCCTGTTTTGGAAATCCCCTCCCCGTACATGATGTCAAATTCAACGGTGCGGAACGGCGCCGCCACCTTGTTCTTGACGACCTTGACGCGCGTCTGGTTGCCAATCACCTCATCACGGTCCTTGATGGCGCCAATGCGGCGGATATCAAGACGAACGGAGGAGTAGAATTTCAGCGCATTACCGCCGGTGGTGGTTTCAGGGTTGCCGAACATAACGCCGATCTTCAGGCGAATTTGGTTGATGAAGATCACCAGGCAATTGGATTTCGCGATTGATGACGTCAGCTTGCGCAGGGCCTGGGACATCAAGCGGGCCTGCAGACCGACGTGGGTATCCCCCATTTCGCCTTCAAGTTCAGCGCGGGGAACAAGGGCGGCGACGGAATCCACCACCAGCACGTCAATCGCGCCGGACCGAACCAGGGTGTCGGCAATCTCAAGTGCCTGTTCACCAGCGTCAGGCTGGGAGATCAGGAGTTCATCAAGATCAACCCCGAGCTTGCGGGCATAGGACGGGTCAATCGCGTGTTCCGCGTCAACAAACGCGCAAGCGCCACCGTTTTTCTGGGATTCCGCAACAGCGTGCAGGGCCAGGGTGGTTATCCCCGATGATTCCGGGCCGTAGATTTCAACAATACGGCCTTTCGGCAAGCCGCCAATCCCGAGCGCGATATCAAGCCCGAGTGAGCCAGTGGACACCGGTTCAATGTCATCAGCAATATTGGTCTGGCCCATTTTCATCACCGAGCCTTTGCCGAATGACTTTTCGATCTGACCAATCGCCGCTTCCAGCGCCTTCAGTTTGTCGTCTTTTATCATTTTGATATCCACTACCTGTGCCGTCATG
>JAGWAQ010000117.1 GCA_021296375.1 Alphaproteobacteria bacterium | reverse complement strand
GCGGTCAGTCCCTTGGCCTGGTGAACCACCATATTGCCCTGCTGCATGATGGCGTAGCCAGGCCCGGGCATGTCAGGGCTGACAATCTTGGCGGGGTCAAGCGGTTGCCCGGCTTTTGTCAGGGCAGTAACCTCATGCTTGGTGCCGCGATAATACTGGAACGCCCCGCCTTGATTGGCTTTCGGGTCAGTGACAAACATCACGAAATCATAGCGCAGGGTGTCGACATGCCATTTGTCGACATTATCCCCCACCTCTTTCGGGGCGTAATTCAGATGCCCGAGTTGATGGGCAATGGTATGGGGCAGCAGTTCAACACCGGAAATTCGCGACAGAAAGCTGGACAGCTCAGGGTCAAGGCAAAGATCCCGCAGAAATTTCGAACGATAAACCCCGCCGCGGGTGTTGCGCTGGATGCGGGCATTGCTGGTGGTGAAGGCCTCCAGCTGTTTGCAGACGTCATAAAGGCAGGCGACGCCCTCATCACTCATCATACGAAAAATATTGGTGACTGCGAAATCCGACGGGCATTCGGCAATATCCTCGGCGCTATAGCCAAATTCCGTCAGGGAAATGATCTCCGACGGCTCTTCAAGCTGAAGATGTCGGGCCGGGTCGAACACAGGTTCAGATGCAAGCGGGGCAAAGCCTTCGGGCAACATATCATCAAACATGGTCATCGTATCTATCCTGTTATCATCATGTCGGGATAATCTGCATAGTTAAAGATCAGTTGTCCATGATATTTGATCAGATATATTGGTGTAAATTATTTCGGCAAAGGGGCAGGATATGGCGAAGAAACGAGTCGCGCTTGAGCTGGGCATGGGAACAGCCCTGCAAAGCCAGGATTACACGAAAGCCGCCATCCGCGCGGTTGAGGATGCGCTCTGGCACAATTCGCTCACCATGGCGGATGCCTTTGGTTTCCCGAAAGAAGCGATGCTGATTGATGTCGATGTCGCGGTCCAGCGGCCCGATCAAGTCGATGTCGCGAAAGTGGCGGCGGTATTCCCATATGGTCAGGCGACGGTGCGGGCGGTGCATGGCGGGCTGGATATCCCGAAGCCGCTGAAAGACGGGCAAAGCGCGCCAACTCAAACGATTGTCGCCAATGCCGCGGTGGCGGTGTCTTTTGATATGGAACCCGCGAACGGGGCACCTGCTGATAAAAAGCCGGCCCCTGAAGGAGGCGCGTCATGAGCCGCATTATCCTTGAAATGGGCACCGGCAATGATCTCTATGGTCAGGATTACACCAAAGCCGCCCGCCGTGCTGTTCAGGACGCGCTCCATCACTCGTCGTTGATCCTGTTCCGCTCCCTTGGTTATGACCATGCTGAGATGGAGGTCAATGTCACCATCGCGGTTCAACAGCCTGATCAGGTTGATGCCGGGCTGGTGGCGGCGGATCTGCCGCGCGGCAAGGCCAAAGTGACGGTGGTTAAAGGCGGGCTGGATGTCCATGATGAGGATAATGGCACGGTTTCGGTGATCGCCACGGCGGCGGTCGAGGCCTGTCTGGATATTGACCCGAATGACTGGGTTTTGTCTTGATTGAGGCCATAAATATTTCGGGAAATGCTTGACAGTTCGGCCCCCGCTTGTTGAGATGAGGAGAAGTCGGAAAAATAATCCGTTTTATCAATCTACGATTGGGAGAGAGATCTTGAACATTTCCAAGAAAATTGTACTGGCGTCTGCAGCGCTGGCGACACTATCATTGGCTTCATCCGCGATGGCTGAAGTTAATGTCGTATCCTGGGGTGGTGCTTACACCGCGTCCCAGCAGAAGGGTTATGAGCCAACATGGACGGGCGAGAAGATCAACTGGATCAACTACAACGGTGGTCTGGGTGAAGTTCGCGCTCAGGTGGAAAGCGGCAATGTCCAGTGGGATATCGTTGACGTTCTTCCCGGTCAGGCTCGCACAGGTTGTGACGAAGGCCTTTTTGAAGAAATTCCTGATGAGTACCGCACCGCGGCTCCAGATGGCACCCCAATGTCTGAAGACCTGATGGTTCCACTGCCCAACAACTGTGTTGTTCCGCAGATCTGGTGGTCTTACGCGGCGTTCTTCTCCGAGAATGATTACCCATCAAACGGCCAGACCAAGCACCAGTCCACTTTCGGTGCTCAGCCTTCAACCATCGGTGACTTCTTTGATGTTGAAAAGTTCCCCGGCAAGCGTGGCATCCACACCTGGGGCAACGCGCTGATCGAAATGGCACTTGTTGCTGACGGCGTTGCTATTGATGAAGTCTATGATGTCATGGACACCGAAGAAGGTATCGATCGTGCGTTTGCCAAGCTCGACACCATCAAGGACCATGTTGTCTTCTGGTCTTCAGGCGCCAAGCCGCTTGAACTCGTTTCTTCAGGTGAAGTGGTGATGTCACTGGCCTATAACGGCCGTATTGGTTCCGCTATCCTGAACGACGGTCAGCCTTTCGTCACCATCTGGGACGGTCAGGTTCTGGAAGAAGAATGGCTGGTTGTTGTGAAGGGCGCTCCAAACAAGGAAGAAGCCTTCAAACTGGCGGCACATATGTCTTCAACCGAAGCACAGGCAGAGCAGGCCAAGTACATTAACTACGGCCCAATGCGTAACTCTGCTCTGGCGATCATCGAAGCTGGTGAACCATGGTTCAACACTGGTGATTACATCCTGAAGCACATGCCAAACCGTTCTGAAGTTCAGGCCCGTACTGTTATCGCAGACCCTGACTGGTGGGCGGATAACGGCGCTGAAATCTCCGAGCGTTTCAACGCCTGGATGGCTCAGTAATCCTTATCCTTCATGGATAGTTATTTTGGGGAAGGGCAGACATGCCCTTCCTTTTTTTGTGTTTTACCGTGACTTTGCGCGCATCGCGATGATCACCAGCATGGTCACGATCGAGGCGGTCAGCAAGGTTTCGAGGCGCAACGGGTCATTATTGACCGCCGCCGCCATCCCCAGCGTCACAAACACCTGCAAATACTGAAGCTGGCCAATGCGGGTGATCCCCCCCATGTTCAGCCCCATGGTAAAGAGCATATAGCCCGTCAGCATTGCCCCGAGGCCAGAATAGATCAGCCCTGACCAGATCCAGGGAAGGGAGGTGGTGGCGCTGGCCACCGGCATCCCCGGCCAGAGCAAGAGCGCGCCGGTGAGGGACACAGGCAAGATCACCACCAACGACCAGCAAATGATTTCCCATGATGGCATATGGGCATTAAGCCGCCCTGACAGGTTAAACCCATAGGCGGTGGCCGATGCCCCCAGCACCATGTAGATATCCCCCCATTCAAGGCTTGTGCCGCTTTCATAAAGCGCAAAGATCATGACGATCACCCCGGCGGTGATGGAGGCCAGCCAGAACCCCAGCGGCGGTTTGACCCCGGTCATGGCAACGGAAATTGACGATGACATCAAGGGGATCAACCCCAAGACAACAGCGCCATGGGCCGGGCCAACATGGGTCAGGCTCATGGCCATGAAGCCGGGGAAGGCAAAGGCGATCATGACGGCAATGGTGAGCAAGGGCCGGATGTGTTTTTTCGCGGGCCAGGGCCGTCTTGCGATGAGCAGGATCACCGCCGCCCCCAGCCCCGCCAGGGCGGCGCGGGTAAAGGTGGTGAACCCCGGGTCAAACCCTTCAAGGGCAAGGGAGGTGGAAGGGATCGACGCGGCGAAAAACAGCATCCCCAAAAAACCGATAACAACAGCCAGCATGTGGTCTCCTTCAGGGGCGTGAGTATGACGGGGTTTGCGGCAAAAAGCCAACCCCGTGATGACCGCGGCTTACAGCCCGTCAGGTAGCGCTTGCACTGGCGGCGAAGATGTGGAAAAACCAGCGGCACAGTCGGCAATATGACGCCGCTGGAACAAGGGGGCATTATGGCCAGGAAAAACGCCGATCAGCAGGCTCAAATGGAGCAGATGAAAATTCGGGTTGGGGATTCCCCCATCCATGGTCAAGGGGTGTTCGCGGTGGTGGACATCAAGGCCGGTGAGGTGATTGAACGCTGCCCGTACCTGGTGATCGATGATGATGACCTGGCGGAAGAAAACCGCCTTAACGATTACCTTTTCACCAGCCCTGATGTCAGCACCGATTACCTTGTCATCATGGGGTATGGGATGATGTACAATCATTCCTCCGACGCCAACGCCGAATGGGAAATCGACGACGACAACCGGTTTGTGAAGTTTTCCGCCAGCAAGGATATCGCCGCCGGTGAAGAGATTTTCCAGGATTACGGCGAGGAATACTGGTCAACCCGCGCCTAGCGGTACTGTTCCCCATCTTCGGGGTTTTGTGGAAAATATCTCATGCCATGCGCAGGCTGAGGGGAATATCTTTGCCCCCCGCCCTGGCTTTGCGTGTGGCGACGTTGTAATCGGCGTATCAAGGCCTTCTGGCAAGGAGGCGAGAAATGGAGTATTTCCCTTTATTTTTCAAAACGACGGGTCATCACGTATTGATGGTGGGCGGCGGCGGTGACGTGGTGCATAAGCTCCGCTTGATGCTGAAGACCACGGCATCCCTGCATGTTTTTGGCGCGATCACTGATGATGCTATTGCTGATTGGCGGGATGCCGGGCGGCTGACCCATCATGACCGCGCGGTGCGCCTTGCCGATACGGCTGATGCGGCTTTTGCCTATATCGGGGTCGATGACCCTGAAACCCGCGATGCCGCCATGGCGGTGTTTGACAAAGCGGGCTTGCCCTATTGCGTGATTGATGACAAGGCGCGGTCCAGATTCATCACCCCGGCGCTGGTGGATCGTGATCCGCTGGTGGTGGCGATTGGCTCCGAAGGCACGGGGCCGGTGATTGCCCGAAGCATCAAATCCAGGATCGACGCCATGCTCCCCCAGGGGACAGGCGCGGTGGCTCGGGCGGCGGGGGCGTTCCGTCCCCATGCCGAAGTCTTGCCGAAAGGGGCGGCACGTCGGCAGTTTTGGTCCCGTTATACCGATGACATTGCGCCTGAAATTCTGGCGTCGGCTGAACAGACGCCTCCCCATGATCAGCATAACAGCACGCTTGAACAGGCGTTGACGTCATCTCTTCATCAGCTGTTGAAGGACAGCTTGACGCCAGCCTCAAGCACAGGCATAGGCGCAACGGGCAAGGCCCGTTTGGCCAAAGAGTATGCCCGCCTTTTGCCGGTGGTGGTGGCCGATGACCCTGAGCTGTTGACGCGGCAGGCGGCGCGGCTTATCCATGATGCTGATGTGGTGATCAGTGATCCCGGGGTATCCCCGGCGTTACTTGAGCTGACGCGGCGGGAATCCCGCCGGATCGACGTGACGGCCGGTGATCACCACGCGATTGATCACCGGGCGATTGATCACCGGGCGATTGATCACCGGGCGATTGATCACCACACGATTGATCACCGGGGGATTGATCACCGGGCGATGATCGCTGTCGTTGCCTGCCATCTGAAGTCCGGGCGCAAGCTTG
>JAGWAQ010000116.1 GCA_021296375.1 Alphaproteobacteria bacterium | reverse complement strand
ATGGTGATGATGGTGTCGCCCGCCGTTAACACCATTTCCGATTGCGAAAGATCAACAAGAGGATTGGTGTAATCATATCGGGTGAGGCGGCCTGTCAGGTGGACGCTGCCGTCGCCGGAACGCGCCGAGATTTGCTGAAGACTGGCGCGGAAATGGTCAGGCTCAATCACCACTTCAACGGGGCCACGCAGCCACATCTGGTCGCATACCTCGCCAACACAAAAGACATCGGCATGGGCCGTCAGGCTGATGAGGGTCGGGATCGGCGTCGTCAATGGCGGGGTCGTGGCCATCATGTCCATCATGTCCATGACGTCGGGATTACCGGCAATGACGATCGGGGTGGGGGAGGACACCTCGGCATTGCCCGGCACCAGCTCGAGAATGCGCGCAAGCAGTCGCGACGGCGGGGTGGCGGCGGCATCAGCCCGGGGGAACTGATGCGTATTGATGGGGGTGAAGGTCGGCGGGGTAAAGGTACAGCCTGAAGAAATGATCAAAGACACAATCACCACCATCACGTTCAGACGTGGCAGTGGAATTTTGCGCAAGGGGAATGTCTTCTCAGTAGGTGTTCATAAAGGTTATCGCCGTGTTAGCTTGACTTCGATGCGCCGGTTTCTGGCGCGGGCTTCGGGGGTGTCATTTGTGTCAATCGGGTGGAATTCGCCAAACCCTGCCGCCGACAACCGGTCCGGGTCAATCCCCGCGAGCACGAAATACCGCACCACCGAGAAGGCGCGTTCGGTGGATAAATCCGAGTTGTCGCGAAAACGCGGGGTGCTGATGGGGATATCGTCGGTATGGCCTGTGACCTGCAGCACCCAGTCAATATCCGTCGGGATGCTGCCGGAAATTTCAAGCAATGCGGTGGTCAAGGCGTTCAATTGACGCTCACCTTCGCCGCCGATGTCAGCCGAGCCGGGGTCGAACAACACTTCAGACTGAAAGACAAACCGGTCGCCGACAATCTTGACGTCGGAACGGTCTTTCAGGACTTCACGCAGACGGCCAAAAAATTCCGACCGGAAGCGTTGCAATTCCAGCACCTTGCTGGTCAGGGCATTGTTCAATTGTCGCGTCAGGTTAAGCGAGGCTTCCTTGGCGATGCGGGCTTCCTCTTCCTTTTCATCCAGCAGGGCTTGCAGTTGGCTCAGCTTGTCTTTCAGCCCCAGCACCGATTGGGTCAGGATGAACACCTCTTGCTTGGATGCCCTGGTCTGGTCTTCCGCCGCCAGTCGTGATGCGGCTTCGTCATCACGGGCGCGGGTCATTTCCTCGAGCCGCAATTCCAGTGCCGCCAGCATCAGCTTTTGCTGATCAATTTCATCATGGGCTGAATCGCGTTCGCTCTCCGCCAGCTCGGCGCGTGTTGTCACCGCCTTCAGGACATCTTCAAGGTCAGCTTTATCGGCATTGGCCAGCCGCAATGTGTCCTCCAGCACCGCGATCTGGTCATCAAGACTGGCGATGCGCCGGGCGCTGTCCGACAAGGCGGATGTCAATTGCGCATTGTCGAGCTTGAGGGCGGCGTTGTCATCCTGCGCCATGTTAAGCAGCGTGGCGAGGGATGAGATTTCCCCCCGCAAGCGTTCGAGCGTCGCGTCCTGCCCCGACACCCGTTGCGCGAGGTTGATCTGGATCAGGAAGAACACCATCAAGACGAAGATGATGACCATCAGCAACGTGGCGAGGGCGTCAACAAACCCTGGCCAGATGTAGCTTTCCGCCCCGCGTGAGGATGCTCGCCGTGCCAATGCCATGATCAGTCTTTCTTCATCACCACCATCAGGGCTTTCGACAGGGCGCGAAGTTCCATGGCAATGGTGTCGTTAAGTTCGGCACGATCGGTTTTCATTTCCCGGGCGAGATTCTGCAAGGAGGCCTCAAGGTTGGCGATGTTTTCGGCCATCAGCGCATCCCGCGACAGGCCATCATGAAGTTTCGTCAGAATAGTCGTCAGGGCGTTCAGGTTGGTGGCCAGATCGGCACGGTCCTTTTCCCCCGCCGCAACGGCTTTGGCCAGTTCCTGCATTTTATTGGCCGCCGCTTCCGATAGCCCCGCCACCAGCGCCGGGCTGGTGAAATCCCCGCGGTCTTTGGTGGCGGCGTCAAAATGAATGGATTTCGACAGCCAGTCCTCAACATCGGTGTAAAACCGCCCCGAGGCTTGCCCCAGCTGAAGGTCAAGGAACCCCAGCACAAGCGAGCCACCAAGACCAAATAGCGAGGAGGAGAAGGCCGTCGCCATGCCAGCGATCGGGGCGTTAAGCCCGTCTTTCAGCTCCCCCATCATGGCGTCGATATCACTTTGTGAGGTGTCGATCCCCCCCACCACATTGCCGACCGACTGAACCGTTGTCAGCAGGCCCCAGAACGTGCCCAGCAGGCCAAGAAACACCAGAAGCCCGATCATGTAACGTGAAATTTCGCGGCTTTCATCCAGCCGAACCGCCACCCCATCCAGCACCGAGCGCAGATTCTGCGCCGACAGGGACGCGGGTTTGCCGTTTTCATCGGCCATCATCACCGCCACCGTCGCCAACAGGGAAGGCCGCACGGATGACGGCAAGCCCCCCGAAGAACGCTGGACATCAACCATCCAGCGGTGTTCAGGCAAAAGCCGCAGGCATTGCCGGATGGTAAAGACAATCCCGATCAACAGCGATGCCATGATGATGCTGTTGATCACCACATTGCTGAGAAACGCGAATTTCAGCGACGGGTAAAGACTGGCGCCAAGGCCAGCGATGACCAGCAGAAAGATCATCATTCTGATCAAATAACGTTGTGGATTGGTCACCGGCACCTCCCGTAAACTTCATCATGCGTAACGACGCATCATGGCAAGATTATGGAAGAGGTTCGGCGCTGTGTCACGCCTGACGTGACATCAGGCGTCATTATTTTGAGCCAGGTCAGGCGCGGTCGCGGCCTGCCTTGAGGGTTTTCCGCAAACCGGAATGGGTCTGGGGGTTGCCCGCCACCACATCACCCGATGTCAGGGCGCGGTCACGGGACGCGAAATCCGACACAAAACCGCCCGCTTCACGGACGATCAGTACACCGGCGGCGATATCCCAGACGCTCAGGCCGTGTTCCCAGAACCCGTCATAGCGGCCGGCGGCGACCCAGGCGAGGTCAAGGGCAGCGGACCCCATGCGGCGAACACCTGAAGTGGTGGCCATGACTTCGCGCATTTCGTTCAGGAAAGCGTTATGGTCATCGTCATTGCCGCGGCCCATGAAAGGGATGCCCGTGGCGAACAGGCCATCGGCCATGTTGCGGCGTCCGGCGACACGGATGCGGCGGTCATTAAGAAATGCCCCCTTGCCGGGTTCAGCAAAGAAGAATTCATTTTTCATGGGGTCGAAAATCCCCCCGGCAATGACTTTGCCGCCTTTGGCGAGGGGCTTGTCGATGGCGGCGATGGAGATCGCAAAATGCGGGATCCCGTGCAGGTAATTGGTGGTGCCATCAAGCGGATCGATGATCCAGCTAGGGCCGTCAGGCTCTTGGGGGGGGATGATGCCGCCTTCTTCCATGATGAACCCCCAATCGGGACGCGCCTTCTTGAGTTCAAACATGATGGCTTTTTCGGCGTCGGTATCGGCATTGGAGACAAAATCGGCGACGCCCTTGCGGGTGATCTGGAGGTTTTCGACTTCACCGAAGTCACGCACCAGCCCGCGAGCAGCCTTTTCCGAGGCACGGAAAATCACGTTGATAAGAGCAGATTGTGCCATCAGAAAAGTCCCTTTGAGGAAATGAATTTAGTCTTTCGCACGTTCGACGTAACTGCCGTCTTCAGGCTTGACGACAATCCGTGTACCGGCTTCGATATGCGGCGGCACCATGATCTTGAGCCCGCCATCAACAATGGCCGGTTTATAGGAAGACGAGGCGGTCTGGCCTTTCACCACAGCGTCAGCTTCCAGCACTTCCACCGTCACGGTGGCGGGCAGTTCGATTGAAATCGGCTCCCCTTCATAGCTGTTGACGGTAACGGTCATGCCATCCTGCAGGTAATCGGCTTGCTCACCAACCATTGATGATGGCACCGCGATTTGCTCAAAGCTTTCAGTGTCCATGAAGATGAGGTTGTCATCCTCGGCATAAAGATAGGTGGATTTGCTTTCGGTCAGGATCACCCGCTCAACGGTTTCCGAAGACCGGAAACGTTCGTTCAGCTTGGTGCCATCGCGAATGTCGCGCAATTCCACCTGGGCAAATGCCCCGCCTTTACCGGGCTTGACGTGTGAGATTTTCACCGCAACCCAGAGCCGTTTGTTGTGTTCGATCACATTGCCGGGGCGAATGGCATTGCCGTTTAACTTCATGGTCGGAACTCCCTAAAGGGCTTTACGCGCGGCCGCGGTAGATGTTGATGATGTTGTTCAGCAACTCAAGGGCTTCGGCACGAGGACGCTGGAAGACGTTACGGCCAATGATGGAACCGGATGCCCCGCCATCACGCAGCTCGCGGATTTCATCCAGCAGGCCCGCGGTTTCCTTCGATGCGCCGCCAGAGAAAACAACGATGCGACGGCCATCAAAGCAGGATTGAACAACATGACGAACACGATCAGCCAGGGTCGCGGACGGGATGCCGTATTTTTCGTAAACCTTGGCGGCTTCAGCCTGCTCGAGATGAGCTGTCGGCGGCTTGACCTTGATGATATGCGCGCCGAGCAGGGTCGCCATATGGGCGGCGTAAGCGTCGATGTCAAAAGCCGTTTCACCATCTTTGCTGAGCGTCCCGCCACGAGGGTAGGACCACAGCACAACCGCCAGCCCGAGGGCTTTCGCTTCAGCGGCCATTTCCTGGAATTCGGTGAACATGTCAAAGGCGGCGTCGGAGCCGGGGTAGATCGTGTAGCCGATGGCAGAGCAACCAAGGCGCAGGGCTTCGGCAACAGAACCGGTGATCGCCTGGCTTGGGCCAGGGCCACCTTGCGCCAGTGAGTTGGAGGAATTGACCTTCAAAATGGTGGGGATCTGACCGGCGAAAGTGTCGGCGCCAGCTTCGATCATCCCCATTGGGGCGGCGTAAGCCGACAGGCCGGCGTCGATCGCCAGCTGAAAATGGTAATGCGGGTCATAGGCTTCAGGGTTTGACGCAAAACTGCGGGCCGGGCCATGCTCAAACCCCTGGTCGACAGGAAGGATCACCAGCTTGCCGGTGCCGCCAAGCTTGCCCTGCATGAGGATCCGCGCCAGGTTGGCTTTAACGCCAGGGCTGTCGGATTCGTAATTGTCGAGGATGCGGCGGACGGTGCGTGTAATTTTCATGATCTCTGCTCACGGTTATGGTCTATGAGAATATAGGGAATAAATACGCCATCAGGTCTCGCCCCGTCAATGATCATTACACCGAAAGATGATAGTATTTTGCCGTTTTGCACGGCGGATTGGCCAAAAATACCGCAAATATAGTATATTTTTGCAGGGTTTTGGCTTTTG
>JAGWAQ010000115.1 GCA_021296375.1 Alphaproteobacteria bacterium | reverse complement strand
CGGCGCCGTCCCCCTGACGCTTGTGGCTCTGCCAAATTAAGAGCTGCTGATGTCCTCCACCCAATTCACCATGGATCTCGTCGCCCCCGCCAGCACGGCACGGACGGATTTTATTCTGGGGAGCTGCAATGCCCTTGCCGCCGACTGGATCGACCGTTGGCCCGATTGGCCGGGGCGCATCAAGGGGCTGGTTCTGCATGGTCCTGATGATTGCGGCAAGTCGCACCTGGCGGCGATTTGGGCGCAACATTCCGGCGCCAAACTCCTGACATCACTTGATGACGGCGCCATTCACCAGCTTGATGACCACCCCCATGTGATCTGGGACAAGCCGCAGCCTTCCGCCGACTGGCCTGATGATCTGGTGTTTCATTTCCTCAATCGCTTAACGGAGCTTGAGGGCAGTGTGCTGATCCTTTCGCGCGCCCCCATGTCAACGCTGAACTGGGCATTGGCGGATGTCGCCTCGCGCCTCAATGGCCTGTCGGCAGCAGAGATCGCGCCGCCTGATGATGAGGTGCTGATCGCTGTTTTGCATAAACTGGCGGATGATTGCGGCCTTGCCCTTGACCCTGACGTGTCGCGCTATATCGTCAATCGCATCGACCGCAGTTTTGCTGTCGCCACACGTCTTATTAAGGAATTAAACCGCGTCACCCTGGCGGAACACCGCAAATTGACCACCCCCCTCGTTCGTGATGTGCTGGCCCAGCAAGGGTTCTGACAGGTTGCGAACACCAGATCATGGAGTAAATCAAGATGGATTTAGGGATTAAAGGCCGCAAGGCGATTGTATGCGCATCCAGCAAGGGCCTCGGCCTTGGTTGCGCGGAAGAACTGGCCGCCAATGGCGTTGATCTTGTCATGAACGCCCGCACCGCTGATGTGCTGAACGCCTCCGCCGATCGCTTGCGGGAAACCTATGGCGTCAAGGTGACGGCGGTGGCCACGGACATCACCACGGTCGACGGCCGCGCTGAAGTGCTGGCGGCGGCGGAAGGCACCGTGGATATTCTGGTCAATAACGCCGGTGGCCCGCCTCCGGGGGATTTCCGTGACTGGGAAATGGACGACTGGAACGCCGCGATTAACGCCAATATGCTCACGCCGATTGAACTCATCAAGGCGGTGATCGACCCGATGATCGACCAGCGTTTTGGGCGGATCGTCAACATCACCTCGGGGTCGGTCAAAAACCCCATTCCCCAGCTTGGCATGTCCAATGGCGCCCGCGCGGGCCTGACGGGGTTTGTGGCGGGGCTGGCGCGTCAGGTGGCGCAACATAACGTCACCATCAATAACCTGCTGCCGGGGCAGTTTGACACGGACCGCATCAACGGGCTGTTCAAATCCCGTTCCGAAAAGGAAGGCCGCCCCGCGGATGTCATCAGGGCGGAGGCGGAAGCCGCCAACCCCTGCCGCCGCATTGGCGCGATCCACGAGTTCGGGCAAGCCTGCGGGTTCCTTTGCTCGGCGCATTCCGGTTATGTCGTGGGGCAAAACCTGCTGGTCGATGGCGGGGCGTTCAACTCAAGTCACTAGGGCGAAACACCCATCGCATCCCAACACCCGCCGTCAGCAATTGATGGCGGGTTTTTTTGTCATGCCAGTTTCATGGACACCAGTCGGTTGAGGCTGATGTTTTGTTCCGCCGCTTCCATGGCCAGCTTGCGGTGGCTTTCCGGCGGGATGCGAACGGCAAATTTGCCGCTGAATTGCTTGTGCGCGATCGGCACGGGGATGGGTTCCCCACTGGCGGTCATGTCTGCGGTGACTTCGGAGATCATCGCCAGCATCCCGCGCAAGGCGGCATCCGGTGTATCCGCCAGCCAGGACAGGCCGGGGAATTCCGCGCAAAGGCACACAAACTGCTGGTCTTCCTCGGACCAGAAGTGACGGTAGGTGTAATGTTCAGGATTGATCATCGTCTTCTATCCTTTCGATCGCCTTCAGCACCTGCCTGACTTGATAGGGCCCTGACTTGATAAGGTTTAGCCTTGCCCCCGCTGGCTTTGTATATATTAACGCTCGTCCTTGAGCCGTTGCCAGACCGCGCCGCCATAAAGCGGGCTGTCCTCGCCGATAAAGTCAAACGGCGTTGCGCCAAAATCATCAGGGGTTGAGGCGGGAACACCGGCATCAAGCAGGGTTGAGATCACCGCACCACGGTCTTTCATCGCCGCCATGTGAATAGGGGTGAAGCCTTCATAGCCGCCGGGGTTGGGGTTGGCCCCCAGATCAATGAGGATTTGCACGGCCTCGGCATGGCCGCCGTCAGCGGCGAGGTGAATAGGGGTGATGTTCTTGTCGCCCTTGATGTTGGGGTCAGTGCCAGCCTTGATCAAGGTGGTGATGGCGTCGTTATGCCCGCGCACCGCCGCCCAGTGCAGGGGAACGGTGGCGCGGTTATTGGGGGCGTTCAGCCTTGCGCCAGCCTCAAGCAAGGCGGTGATCGCCGCGACATGCCCGCCATCCGCCGCCCAATGAAGCGGCGTGCTGTCCCCCGCCGCGCGAGCGGTGACATCTGCCCCCGCCGCCAGCAGGATCGCCATCGCCTCGATCTGGCCCTGGTGGGCGGCAAAATGCAGTGGCGTCACCCGTTGTTCAGTGGCGGCATTGGGATCAACCCCGTCATCAAGCAAAGCGACGAGCGCGTCATTATCGCCACTCACCACCGCGTCATGAATGGCGTCGGCCGTGGCGCCGCCGATCATCATCATCAGGGTAGCGACAGGAAGGATGAGAAATTTGAGCAAGGTTGCCATGGCATTAGCCTAAACTGAAAAAAATTAAAATTTCGTTAATTTTGACGCGAAAACCGCCTCATTTCGGGGGCCAATTACCCCGCTTTGTCATCATCCACGGGGATCAGTTTTGTTGATTTACCCTTGATGGTGATGGCCAGTTTGCCGGCGATCACATCTTCCGCCGGTTTGCCAAAAATATCATACCGCCAGCCGTGCATGGCCTTGACGCTGTCGTACTGGCCAAGGGCGATTTTCTCAAGATCATCAGCATTGGCGATCAGGCGCGGGGCGATGCCATTGCTGTCGGTCACATGCTTGAGCAGAACCCGCAGGATATCCACCACCGACGGGGAGGGGCGGCGTGTTGGCGGGGCGGGCAATTCCGGCCAGTCGTCTTTCGGGGTGGCGTTGGCGTCGTTCAGCACCTTCATGATTTCGGGGATCAGCTTGCCGTTGGTGCCGCCGGGGAAGCCGCGTATCCGGCCCAGGGCGTTGGCGTCAGCCGGGTTGCCGACGGCGATCGCCATCAGGGTATCGTCTTTGATCAGTCGTGATTTGGGGACATCGCGACGTTGCGCCTGACGTTCCCGCCATGCCGCAAGGTGCTTGATGCGGTTCAGCACCGGCGGTTTACTGCCGCGTTGCTTGACCTTGCGCCAGGCGTCGTCGGGGTTGACCTGATAGATGCTGATGTCGGCCAGCACGGCCATTTCTTCATCCAGCCAGGTGTCGCGGCCAGCGTCGGTGATCCTGGCCATCATCATGGGGTAAATCTGCTCGAGGTAAATGACGTCATTAAGGGCGTAATGGATCTGTTTTTCCGTCAGGGGACGTTGCGACCAGTCGGTAAATCGCGAGCCTTTGTCGATCGTGATATTGAGGAAACCGTGGACCAGCTTGTCGTAGCCGACCTGATCACCAAAGCCGCAGACCATGGCGGCGATCTGGCTGTCGTAACAAGGCGCGGGCAGCTCCCCCATCATATGGACGAAAATCTCAAGGTCCTGGCGTCCGGCGTGGAACACCTTCAACACGTCAGGGTTGCGCATCAGCTCAAACAGCGGGGTCAGGTCCAGCCCCTTGGCCAGGGGGTCAATGGACGCCGCCTCATCGCTTGAAGCCACCTGGATCAGGCAGATTTTGGCGTAATAGGTGGTCTCGCGCATGAATTCGGTATCAATCGCGATGTAATCATGCCCCGCCAGTCGCGCGCAGAGTTCCGTCAAGGCGGCGGTGGTGGTGATGGGAGCGGAAGCCTGGCCAGAGGTCGGGCCAGAGGTTGGGGGGGATGCGTCAGGTGTTGTGCCGGAGGTGTCCATAAGTTGTCCTGTCAGTCGTTCTGTCAATTTATAACGGTTCAGCCCGGAAATCGACTTGCACAACCGCCGCATTAGTCCACATAATACCTATACCTTAATGAGTATCCCCGTAAGTACAATACGAATTAAGAGCAAATTGACGAATTAAGAGCAAATTGAATTAAGTGCAATTTGAATTAAGTGCTATATCAATTAAGTGCAATATAAATGATGGATGGTGACGTGCGTAAGGTTTCCCTTCAGGCAGCATTGGCGATCGGGCTCTGCGGTTTTATGGCAACAGCCCAAACGGCAACAGCCCAAACGGCGGGGGTTCAGGCGGCAGGGCTGGTTTCGTATCAGGCGGTTTATGACATTGAATTGCGCGCCTCAAGCGCGGCGGCTGATGTCAAAACCATTACCGGTCAAACTCATTTCATGTTTGAAGATGTTTGCGATGGCTGGTCTTCGGTGGAAGATTACGCCATTTCCTTTGGTTTCGGTGACGAAGGCACCTCGAATTTCATTTCCCATTACGAAACCTGGGAAGCCAAGGATGGCACCAGTTTTTCCTTTTCGGTGCTGGAAAATTCCAACATTGAAGGGGAACAGGTGTTCGAGGGCTTTGCCAATGCCAGCAGTGGGATTGCGGAATCCTTTCATTCGATTGATGGCGGGGTGATGTCGGAACTTCCCGCCGACACGGTCTTCCCCAGCCAGCATATGGTGATCCTGCTGAACAAGGCACGGGCGGGCGAAAGCCTGCATCAGTCGAAGATTTTCCTTGGGGGTGATCTTGACTCCTCGCTTTATTTCGTCAATGCCGTGATGGGCAAGCAACGCACCGCCCCCGCCCCGAAAGCCTTGGGCAGCATCGGCCAGGAACAGCATTGGCCGATCCCCATCGCGTATTTCAAGCCGGATTCGGTCACGGCGGAACCTGAATACGAGATCCTGTTCAATGTTCAGGACAATGGGGTGATCCAGTCCTATGTCGTGGATTACGGCAGTTTTTCCATGCGCGCCAAAGTTTCCGCCGCCCAGGAGATCACCGCCCCCACCTGTTGATCTTCAGATCTTTTATTCTTCAGGCCTTTTACTCTTCAGATATTTTATTCTTCAGATTTGGCCTTTTTGGCGTGGTCCAGTTTCAGCCGCCGTCCTTTGACGATCGTCGTCGTGCCATGTTTGGCGCGCAGGCTGTCCATGGCCGCCTCGAGCTTCTGGCGGCGGGATTTATCGGGGTCGGCAAGGTCAAGGGGGTCAGCGCCATCGGCTGGCCCGAGCTGATCCACCCCGATGCCGATCAAGCGCCAGAACCGGTCATGGCGGACTTGCTTTTCCAGCATCACGCGGCCATGGCTGAAGATAACATGACTCATCTGCGTCGCGGCGGTAAGGGTCAGTGATCGGGTGATGG
>JAGWAQ010000114.1 GCA_021296375.1 Alphaproteobacteria bacterium | reverse complement strand
TTTAACAAAGACAAATTCACTGCCTTCGTCAAACGCCTGCTGGCTGCTGCGCGCAAGGGCATAAGCCCCGAGCAGCCACCACATGATGGAAATATCAAACGCCGCCTCCCCGCCGGAAACATGATCCACCACACGTCCATAAATCAACGGGATGATCAAGGTCGCCGCCCGCGCAAAAGCGATAAAGCTGAAGGCGATCAAAATCCGGCTCAATCCCGATTTATCCCCTTTCGGGGAGACATAGGTCCAGAGTTCCCCCAGGGCGGAGGCAATGCCGATACGAACCGCCTGCGGCGCGGCGGCTTTTTCATCAGGAGCCTGTGGCGCCGTCGATTGAGCTTTTGACATAAAAATCCTTTGCCCGTCCGCAGGTTTACGCGACGGAGAAACTTTCCCCACAGCCACAGCGCGCGGTTTCATTGGGGTTATTAAAGGTGAAGCCTGACGCGAATTTATCGTCGCTCCAGTCCATTTCCGAGCCGATGATGAACATCACCGCCGCCGGATCCACCAGCACCGTCACGCCTTTTTGGGTAATGGCATCTTCAAACGGTTTTTTGTCATGAGCATAATCGACCTGGTATTTCATGCCCGAACAACCCGCGGTCTTGACGCTGACGCGAATCCCGATCACCCCGTCGCCGCCCTTTTCCACCAGCGCGCGGACATGGTCAGCCGCCTTGTCGGACAAGGTCAGCAGTGGTTTTGGTGGATCAAACATATCGCACCTCTCCGGTTACCATATCATATCAAGGGCCAGTTTGGCATCCTCGCTCATTCGGTCTTTTGTCCAGGCGGGTTCCCACACCAGATCAACATCAACACGGCCAGCCTCGGGGATTTTCGCCACCGCCTCCGCCACCAGCCCCGGCATTTCCCCCGCCACGGGGCATCCCGGCGCGGTCAGCGACATGGTGATATGAGCGTTGCCGTCATCAAACAGATTGACCTCGTAAATCAGCCCAAGGTCATAGATATTGACGGGGATTTCCGGGTCATGGACGGTTTTCAGCGCCGTGATCACCGCCTCCCGGTCAAGCGGGGTCAAGCCAGGACGGGATAAGCCCGCGGTGGCACGAAACCCGTCCGCGGTCGCTTCCGCGCGATGCGGCATGAAATGCTCAAGGCCAAGGGGATGATCGCTCATGACATCACCCGAAAATCTTTCGAACCGTGCCGAGCGCCCCCACCAGCGCGTCGATATCCGCGCGATTGGTGTAAACCCCGACGCTGGCGCGGGCGGTTGAGGGCAGCCCCATGAAATCCATCAGCGGCTGGGCGCAATGATGCCCGGCCCTGATCGCCACGCCTTTGCGGTCAACGATGGTGGAAATATCATGGGGATGGGCGCAATCAAGGGTGAAGGACACGACACCGGATTTCCCGGGGGCGGTGCCAATAAACTCAAGCCCGTCGACGGACGCCAGCTGTTGATGGGCGTAATTGAGCAATTCAAGTTCATGATCACGGATGCTGTCCATGCCGATTGATTGCACAAAATCAATCGCCGCCCCCAGCCCGATGGTTTCGACAATCGGCGGCGTTCCTGCTTCAAACCGTTGCGGCGGCGGCGCGTAGGTCGAGCTTTCGATCGACACGCGGTCGATCATATCCCCGCCGCCGAGGAACGGCGGCATATCTTCCAGCAACGCCATCTTTCCCCACAGCACGCCAATGCCGCTGGGGCCATAAAGTTTATGGCCAGAAAAAACGTAAAAATCGCAATCAATCGCCTGAACATCCACCGGCATATGAACAACGCCCTGGCAGCCATCCAGCACAAACACCGCGCCTTTGGCATGGGCCGCTTTGGCGATGTCCTCGACCGGATACACCGTCCCCAGCACATTCGAAACATGGGGCATGGCAACAACCCGTGTGCGATCCGTGATCATGCTGGTGATCACCTCAAGTGAAACGGAACCGTCAGGGTTGACGGGCGCCGCCTTGATAATGGCGCCTTTTTCCTGGGCGATCATCTGCCAGGGCACGATATTGGCGTGGTGATCAGCAACGGATATGAGGATTTCATCCCCCGCCGTCAGATTGGCCCCGCCCCATGACCGCGCGATGATGTTAAGCGACATGGTGGCGCCGGAGGTGAACACCACCTCATCATGAGACGGCGCGTTGATCAGCCCCTGCACTTTCTTGCGGGTGTTTTCATAAGCGTCGGTGCTCTCTTCGCTCAAGGTATGCAAGCCGCGGTGGACATTGGCATAGCTGCGGGTATAGGCGGTCGCCATCGCGTCCAGCACCACCTGCGGCTTCTGGGAAGACGCCGCGCTGTCCAGATACACAAGCTTCTGGCCGTGAACCTCACGTTCAAGGATAGGGAATTGCCCGCGAATATGGTCAAGCGACACCATGATCAGCCTTTCATCTGCTCCAGCCAAGCCGCGACTTGCGGCAAGGCGTGGGATTTCAACTCCTCCTGCTCGACCTCATCCAGCACATCAGCCAGAAACGCCTCGATCAGAATCTGGCGGGCTTCAGGCTTCGGGATGCCCCGGCTGGTCAGGTAGAACAGGTGATTGTCATCAAGCTCACCCACCGTTGCGCCGTGGGAGCAAGCCACGTCATCAGCATAGATTTCCAGCTCAGGCTTGGCGTCGGCTTCGCATTTGCGCGACAGCAGCAAGGCCCGGCTCATTTGATTGCCGTCGGTTTTCTGGGCATCACGGGCGACGATCACCTTACCCTGAAAGACACCTTTGGCCTGATCATCCAGCACCCCGCGCACAATCTGGCGGGAGGTGCAGTTCGGCATGCGGTGGTCAACAAGGGCGGTGACATCCATCACCTGATCGTCATGGGCAAGATAAAGCGTGGTCAAGGTCAGGTCGATCTGCTCCCCCACCAGCGCGATCTGGTTTTCCGTGCGGGAGATGGCCCCGCCGGTCTGGACCGACAGCCCGTTGTAGCGCGCGTCATCGGCCATCGTCATGATGGTGGTGGCCAGATGGTGGCGTTCCGCCCCTTCCGCCTGCACCCGGGCATGGCAAAGCGCGGCCCCGGCCCCAACCGTAACCGCCAGAACCGGCGCCGACAGGCCATCACCCTCCCCGCTGTGATGCTCAAGCAGGGTCATCGACGCGCCATCAGCAAGGGCAACCACCCCCACCGCGTGGGTTGAAGCGTCATTGCCGGCATTGCGATACACAAAGTGAACCGGTTCAGTGACCTCACCCGTCACCCGAAGGCCAAAGCCCGAGGCCATCACCGCCAGCGACAGCCGCGCCACCCCATGGTCAAGCAAACGCTCATCATCAAGACAGGCGGCAAGCTCGGCGTCATCGGCCAGCGCCACCAGCTCAACCCCGTCAGGCATGGCGGTGGACAGCCCGGCATCAATCATGCCATTAACCAGCACCAGCCGCGCGCCATCAGGCAAGCCACGGGTATCAGCCCCCGCCGTATCCACCACAGCCGCATCCACCACAGGCGCAAGCTCGCGCGCCGCCAGCGTATTGAGATTGGTGAACCGCCAGGCTTCATCCGTGGCTTTCGGCCAACCGGCGTCATTGAAACGCTGGGCCGCGCCTGAACGAAGAGCGGAGAGCGGCCCTGATTGCGGGCCTTTTTTCAACACATCATGCAGCATCAATAAAGCTCGAATATCCTGTTTTTTCAACTTCCAAAGCAAGGTTCTTGTCACCGGACTTTAAGATCTTCCCCCCCGCCAGAATATGCACATGGTCAGGCACAATATGGTCAAGCAAGCGCTGGTAATGGGTGATGACCATCATGCCGATATCATCGCCGCGCAGGGCATTAACGCCTTCGGAAACGATCTTCAGGGCGTCAACATCAAGGCCGGAATCGGTTTCATCAAGGATCGCCATGGACGGTTCAAGCATCGCCATCTGGAGAATTTCATAACGCTTTTTCTCACCGCCGGAAAAGCCGACATTGACGGCGCGTTTCAGCATCTCGTCCTTGACGCCAAGCCCCTTGGCTTTCTCGCGAACCATTTTGACAAACTCAAGGTTGTCGATCTCATCAAGCCCCTCTTCACGACGGCGGGCGTTGATGGCGCCACGCAGGAAACTCATCCCGCCAACACCAGGCAGTTCCACAGGGTATTGAAACGCCAGGAACATGCCGGCACGGGCGCGCTCATCGGCTTCCATTTCCAGAATGGATTCGCCATCGAGCAGAATATCACCCTGGGTGACGTCATAACCATCACGCCCTGACAGCACATAGGACAGGGTCGATTTGCCGGAGCCGTTCGGCCCCATGATGGCATGCACCTCCCCTTTATTGATGGTCAGGTTAATCCCTTTCAGGATATCCACGTCACCGATGCTGGCGTGGAGGTCTTTGATTTCAAGTAAAGCCATTGTTCTGTCCTTATCCAACGCTGCCTTCAAGGGAAATGCCGATCAGCTTCTGCGCTTCAACAGCAAATTCCATGGGCAGTTCTTTCATCACTTCCTTACAAAAGCCGTTCACGATCAACGACACGGCGTCTTCTTCTGTCATCCCCCGTTGCAGGCAATAGAACAGCTGGTCCTCGGAAATGCGTGAGGTCGTGGCCTCATGCTCGATCCGCGCGGACGGGTTGCGGGAGACGATGTAAGGCACGGTATGGGCGCCGCATTGATCCCCCACCAGCAAACTGTCGCATTGGGTGAAGGAACGGCCCCCTTCGGCCCCGGGCATCATCCGCACCAACCCGCGATAGGTGCTGTCGGATTTCCCCGCCGCGATGCCTTTGGCGATAATGGTGGATTTCGTCCGTGGCCCGATATGGATCATCTTGGTGCCGGTATCCGCCTGCTGGGCGTTATTGGTGACGGCAACAGAGTAAAATTCACCGACACTATCCGCCCCCATCAGGATGCAGGACGGGTATTTCCAGGTGATGGCCGAACCGGTTTCCACCTGCGTCCATGAGATTTTGGCGCGATCGCCTTTGCAAATGCCGCGCTTGGTGACGAAATTGTAAATCCCGCCCTTGCCGGTTTCATCCCCGGGGTACCAGTTCTGGACCGTCGAATATTTGATTTCCGCGTCTTTCATGGCGACAAGTTCCACCACCGCGGCATGGAGCTGATTATCGTCACGTTGCGGGGCGGTGCAGCCCTCAAGATAGGACACATAGCTGTCTTCATCGGCGATGATCAACGTCCGCTCGAACTGGCCGGTGTTTTTCTCATTGATGCGGAAATATGTAGACAGTTCCATGGGGCAACGCACGCCCTTCGGGATATAGACGAACGATCCGTCGGTGAACACCGCCGCGTTGAGGGCAGAAAAATAATTATCCCCATGGGGAACGACCGAACCGAGGTATTCCTTGATCATGTCAGGGTGATTCTGGATGGCTTCGGAAATCGGGCAGAAAATCACCCCGGCTTCCGCCAGCTTTTCCCGGAACGTCGTGGCGACAGAGACACTGTCAAACACCGCATCGACAGCGACGCCAGCCAGCATTTCCTGCTCACGCAAGGGAATCCC
>JAGWAQ010000113.1 GCA_021296375.1 Alphaproteobacteria bacterium | reverse complement strand
CAAGCAAGCTGGCGGCGCCCTTCAGCACCCCCATTTCCGCGCCATCGACATCGATCTTCAGATGCGTAGGGGCGAGCGCATTGGCGCGGGCGAAATCATCCAGCGCGAGCGTGGACACCTCATAGGAATAGGGCACGTTCTTTTTATGCAAGCTGGGGATATGGGTGTCGGAATTGGTGGTGATGGTGATCATCTGGCCTGATGTCTCCGCCACCGCCGCCACCACCAGGCGGAACCGATCATCGTTCAGCCGCTTGTTGAGCGCGCAAAGATGCGCCCCCACCAGGCTGCAGTCAAACCCCACAACGGTGATGTCTTTCGACGACGCCAGCACGGATTCCTGCCCATAGCTGGTGCCAACATCAAACAGCACCGCGCCGTCCTCAAGCCCGTCCAGCCATTGGTAGAGGTAGGGTTCGCGGGCGCGCGCCTTGATCTCGATCAAATCGCTGGTGACGTAATGGTTGAAGAACGGCACAAAGAATCTCGCCGACATGCCGCCGACACGGAACGATCGTTGCTTGGGGAACAGCCGCGACAGCCGGGCAAAAAAAGACGCAAAAAACAACTGCACGAGGTCAAACTTTCGGGTGCAGCTGGTCGTGCTGCGGGTAATTACTGGTTATGCTGGCTGTGGATAATATCACCAATCGCTTCCGCCGAATAGCACGATAGCGTCCAGCCAAGGTGGCCATGGCCGGTGTTGTAATAGACCCCGCGTTTCTTGCCCTTGCCGATGCGCGGCATCATGTTGGGCATCATCGGCCGCAGCCCCGCCCATGGGATGACATTTTCGGTTGAAATGCCGGGGAAGTTTTCCTGCACCCAGCGTGTTAATGGCGCGATGCGATCAGCGCGGATGTCGTAATTTTCGCCGTTGATTTCCGCCGTGCCCGCGACGCGGAACCGGTCATCCCCCAAGCGGGCGGTGACGATCTTGGCCCCGTCATCAAGCAGGCTTGCCCAGGGGGCGGCGGCTTGCGAGGCGGCGTCATCCATGTTGACGGTGATGGAATAGCCCTTGACGGGGTAGATGTTGACGCGGTCGCCGAGTCTCGCGGCGATATCGCGGGAGCCGACCCCGGCGGTGACAACAACACCATCAAAACTGGCGCTGTGGCGGGCGCCGTTGAAATCGGTCCAGCTGACATTGGGCTTGTCGCCGTCATGGTCGATATCACTGACGTCACAATTCATGTTGAAGGTGACGCCGGCCTCTGCCGCCGCTTGCGCCAGGCCAACGGTGAATTTATGGATATCGCCGGTGAAATCACTTTCCGTGAAATAACCGCCGATGACCTTCGACTTGATGGCAGGTTCGATCTGATAAACCTCATCCGGTGTCAGGCGCTTGCGGTCAAGCCCGCCTTTGGCCAGCAACTCATTGACCTTGTGGGCGTGGTCGAACTCCGATTGTTTTTTGTAGAAATGCAGGATGCCGCGGTTCTCGCGGTTAAACTCAACCCCGGCTTCTTCCGCGAAAGCCGTCATGTGCTTGCGGGATTCGATCGCCAGTGATGTTGTCGTGATGGTGTTGGCCTTGTAATTCCGGAAATTGGAGGCAAATTCCATCATCCAGCTGTATTTATGCCAGCTTGGCTTGGGGTTGAACAACAGGGGGGCGTCGGGGGTGAACATCCATTTCACGCCTTTGATCATGGTGCCGATATTGGTCCAGACCTCGGCGTTGCTGGCGGAAAGCTGCCCGCCATTGGCAAAAGAAGTTTCCATGGCGGGGTAACGGTGACGGTCAAATACCGTGACGTCATAGCCTTTTTTGCGCAACACCCAGGCGGTGGTTGTGCCGGTGATCCCGCTGCCGATAATCGCGTAATGTGTCATGTTGTGGCTCCTTCATAACAGACGTTCCAGCAAAAGCTGGTGTTCCCCCGTCTGTCACGGAACCTGAGAGTTTCCCGAAAGCATGGCTGAAGCGATGCTTAAGGTTATCCCCGTCGGTGGGCGGTTTGCCGCCACTCTCCAGACTGTTCACCGTATACTGGCCCTTTTGCCTGAGAGATTAAGAGGGGCTTGCTCCTTCGGCGCCATCTTCCTTCATCGGGTTCCTTCATCGGGATGAAGAGATGGTCTCTCCCAGCATCGGTATTGAACGGGCTTGTTTTACCACAAGGCTTTCCAAAAGGGAAGACTTGCCGGGCCACGGGCGATTGCGGATGATCGCGGCGGGGTCAGGCCTCGTCCTGGTGAACAAGCGTCAGGAAGACGTCTTCCAGATTCGGTTCTTCCGTGCGGACATCCACCACCTTAAGCCCCATGGCATCTGCTCGCGACAACAGCTCACCCGCCGCCATCTTGTCGGGGGCATAGGTGATTTTAAGCTGGTTGCCGTCAAGGCTTGTGGCGAAGGCATCAAGCGCTTTCGGCATGGTTTGAGGGGGATGCTCAAGGGTCAGGACAAGGGTTTTGCTGCCCGCGCCTTTGAGCAGGTCTTCCGTTGAGGCTTCGGTGATCAGCGTGCCGTGATTGATGATGGCAATGCGGTCACATAACGCTTCCGCTTCTTCGAGGTAATGGGTGGTCAGGACAATCGTGACGCCATTGCGATTAAGCTCGCGGATCATGTCCCAGAGCTTTTGCCGCAGGGCGACATCCACCCCGGCGGTCGGTTCATCGAGGATAAGGATCGGCGGTTGATGGACCATGGCCTTGCCGACCAGAAGACGCCGCCGCATGCCGCCGGACAAGGTGCGGGCATAGGAATGGGCCTGATCGGTCAGGCCGATCTCTTCAAGGATTTCATCCACCCGCCGTTCGGCTTTCGGCACGCCAAACATGCCGGAGATCATGTCGAGGGTTTCGCGCGGGGTGAAATAGGCATCGATATTCAATTCCTGCGGAACAATGCCGATATTGGCGCGGGCCTGGCGGGGGTTGTCGTCAATATCCACCCCCCAGACCGACGCCGCGCCTGACGTTTTCACCACCGTTCCCGCCAGAATATTGATCATGGTGGATTTGCCCGCGCCATTCGGGCCAAGCAGGCCAAAGATACAGCCGCGCGGAACATCAAGCGTCAGGGATTTGAGCGCATGTTTGCCGGGCTTGCCATCCTTGCCGCGATAGATTTTATCAAGGCGATCGAGGCGAATGGCGTAATCAACATCATGGGCGGGGGTGGTGAAATCAGTCATAGGGTCTACTTGTGATGGGGCGAGGCCGGATCAAGTTAAAGGGGGTGAAAAACTTCACCCGAAACAGGTTTAATCCCTTATAAAGTGGAAACAGCTAACTTGCAAAACCTCGCCACATTGGTGATGATAATACCACTGACTTGATCGCGTTGATTTGACCGCAACCCCTGATGAGATGACCATGCCCACGACCCTGCCCACGACCATGCCCACGACCATGCCCACTATTCACGCCCCCGAAGATTCCGCAGATGCGCCCGCGCCTGAAGAGCTGATCCGCGTTGACGGCAAGCGCGTTGCCTGTGACGGTGGCGGCGGGGCATTGGGGCATCCGCGGGTGTGGCTGCATCTCGGCGAAGATGACCAGATTTCCTGCACCTATTGTTCGCGCCATTACGTCCGCACAGGTTCTGCCGCCGATACAGGCGCATAAGGGGATGGCCAAAAAACAGCTCATCCTGATTGACGGTTCGGCCTATATTTTCAGGGCTTTTCATGCCCTGCCGCCGATGACCCGCAAAGACGGCACGCCGGTGAACGCGGTCTTCGGGTTCACCTCAATGGTGATGAAGCTTGTCGATGACATGGCGCCTGACCACGCGATTGTCGTGCTTGACCAGGCGCGCGCCACCTTCCGCAATGACATTTTCCCCGATTATAAAGCCAATCGCGGCGAAACCCCTGAAGAGCTGATCCCGCAATTCCCTCTGATCCGTGACGCCACCCGTGCCCTTAACCTGCCGGTCGCTGAACTCGCCGGGTTTGAGGCCGATGACCTGATCGCCACTTACGCCAAGAAAGGGCTGGCGGAGGACATGGAGGTCGTGATTGTCTCTTCGGACAAGGACCTCATGCAACTGGTTCGTCCTGGCGTCACCATGCTTGACCCCATGAAGCAAAAACGCATCGGCCCTGATGAAGTGGTGGAACGTTTTGGCGTGACGCCGGATAAGGTTGTTGATGTTCAGGCTCTTGCCGGTGATGCCACCGATAACGTCCCCGGGGTGCCGGGGATCGGCGTCAAGACCGCCGCTGAGCTGATCAATACCTATGACAATCTTGATGAATTGCTGGCCAGGGCCGAAGAGATCAAACAGCCGAAGCGGCGCGAAAACCTCATCGAGCATGCCGAGATGGCGCGCATTTCCCGCCAATTGGTGAAGCTTGATGACAACGCCCCCCTGCCGATTGAGCTGGCCACCACGACGCGTCAGGCGCCCGACCATGAAACCCTTAAAACCTTCCTGATCGAGATGAATTTCAACCGCCTCTTGAGCCGCATCGGAGCGGAAGGCGCGGCCTCGTCATCGGTGCCGGGCGCCGCCTCGTCATCGGTGCCGGGCGCCGCCTCGTCATTGGCGTCGGGCGCCGCCTTGTCAGACGCGTCGGCCTCTTCGGTGTCCTCCGCCGGGGAAACCCCCGTGCTGGCGGCGGTTGAGGCGAATTATGAGCTGGTCACGACAGAGCCGCAATTGCAGTCCTGGATAGACGCGGCGCGGGCGGCTGGCGTGGTGGCGGTGGATACCGAAACGACATCATTAACAGCTTCTGCCGCCATGCTGGTGGGGGTGTCGCTGGCGGTTGCGCCGGGCCAGGCGTGCTATATCCCCCTTCGTCACGGGACCAAGGCGCAGGCGCAGGCGAGTTTTGATCTTGGTGACAGCGGCCCGGACGGCGGCCCGGACGGCGGCCCAGACAGCGGCAAGGACGGTGATGCCGCAAGCGACGGGTTCACCCGCGCTTCGGGCCAGCTTGACCCTGATGCGGCGATGGCCCTGTTGGCGCCACTGCTGGCTGATCCGGCGGTGCTGAAGGTCGGGCATAACCTGAAATACGATGGCCATGTGCTGAAACGGGCGGTCAATGGCGGGGCTGTAATCACGCCGATTGATGACACCATGTGCCTGTCATTTGTGCTGGATGCTGGCCAACGCCCCAGCCACAAGCTTGATGATTTGGCCATGATCCTGCTCGACCATCAGATGATCCCGTTCAGCGAGGTTTGCGGCAAAGGCACCAAGAAAATCACCTTTGATCAGGTGACGCCGGAAGATGCCCTGGCCTATGCCGCTGAAGACGCCGACATGACGCTGCGGCTCTGGATGCTGCTCAAGCCGCGGCTGGCGCAGGAAGGCAAAACCCGGGTCTATGAGAGGCTTGAACGGCCGCTGGTGCAGGTGTTGGTGGATATGGAAGCCGAAGGCATCAAGGTTGATCGCGCCGCCCTGTCCAGGATGAGCGTCAGTTTTGCGGAAACACTGGCGCGGCTTGAAGCTGAAATTCACACCCTTGCGGGGGAGCCGTTCAATATTGCCTCCCCGAAAAAACTGGGGGAAATCATGTTTGATAAAATGGCTCTTGAGGGCGGCTAGAAATCAAAAAACGGTGCCTGGTCC